>NZ_JAIGQA010000318.1:0-4167 GCF_019733245.1 Streptomyces sp. WAC04114 | reverse complement strand
GTCCCGACCGTCCCGGCCGTTCGACGGGCCCTGCCGGGGCCGGCGGCCGGCCGGTACGCCGTGCCGAGGCGGACGAGAGCGCCGCGAGGGCCCGTCGAACGGCCGGGACGGTCGGGACGCCGCCGCTCGACCGGGCGTTGTGGCGGGCCCTGGGGGACCTCGGGTTCTTCGCGCTGCGGATGCCGGAGCCGGACGGTGGGGTCGGACTCGGGCTGCCGGAGGCGGTGTTGCTGTTCGAGGAGGCGGGGCGGGCGCTGCTGCCCGGGCCGCTCATCGCCACCCACCTCGCGGCCGGGGCCGTACCGGGCGCGGCCACCGGGGATACGGTGGTGGCGGCCGTGGACGGCGGGCTCGTGGAGTGGCTGGGCGAGGCGGACGTCGTGCGCGGGGACACCAGGGGTGCCGTGCCGCTGCGTCCGCTCGACCCGCTGACGCCGCTGCACCGGGTGCCTGCCGGACGGGCCGCCCCCGATCCTGTCGCCGTCCTCCTCACCGCCGCCGAGCAACTCGGCACGGCCGGCCGGGTCTGCGAACTCGCGGCGCAACACGCCCGGGCGCGCGAACAGTTCGGTCGGCCCATCGGGGCCTTCCAGGCGGTGGCGCACCTGTGCGCGGGGATCTTGGTCCGGGCGGAGACGGCCCGAGCCGCGGTCTACGCGGCCGCCGTCACGGCCGACCCGGCCGACATCGCGGCGGCCCGGATCCTCGCCGACGAGGCCGCCGTGCGCGGCGCCCGCGACTGTCTCCAGGTGCACGGCGGCATGGGCTTCACCTGGGAGTCCGAGGTCCATCTGCATCTGAAACGCGCATGGGTTCGAACCCAGCGTGCGGGCGGTGTCACGGAGAGTGAGGAAGCTCTCGCGGTGGCTCTGGCGGCCGAATCGGCCTGACGGGCCGTCTGGCAGCGTCATCGCCGTACGGACTCCCCGGAGATGTCACGGATCGTGGCATACCGGAATCACGGAGCGTTGATATCGGCTTGTGTCCTCAGTGTGACTCGTTACGGCCTGGAGTCGATTGCCCGCTCCGGTACCTTGTGTCAGATGCGAGTGGCTCCGAGCGCAGTGCGACCCCGTGGCGCCGCCTGTTCGACTGCCCGCGGCGAGCGTCGCACAGTATGCCGCACGGGTACTCCTTCGCGCTGGAATATGCCCGAAGCGCTTGTTGGCGTGACTGTACGTCAACCATGCTGTCCCACAAGGGATTCACGTTCCGTGATCCTTGTCCCGGCCGTTGTTCTGGCCATGCAGAAAATGGCTA
Source organism: Streptomyces sp. WAC04114 (assembly GCF_019733245.1). Taxonomy (NCBI): domain Bacteria; kingdom Bacillati; phylum Actinomycetota; class Actinomycetes; order Kitasatosporales; family Streptomycetaceae; genus Streptomyces; species Streptomyces sp. WAC04114. Next base: position 2,907 of record NZ_JAIGQA010000318.1, on the reverse strand, counting down.
CGATCGTGGCCCTCGTGAGGCGCGAGCCTAAGTGTCCGCCGGTTCGGATGGTGTGAGCGGTGCAGGTGCTTCAAGTGCAGCTGGAGATCCGGCCCGACCCCGCAGAAGTGGGGCGTGCCCGCCGGTGGGCCCGCTCCCGCCTGGCCGGGTCCGGCATACAGGCCGACGAACCCCTCGCCGAGACGCTGATCCTGCTCGTCTCCGAGCTCGTCACCAATGCCGTGGTGCACACCGGCCGTCCCGCCGTCCTGCGGCTGTCGCTGCCGCACGTGGTGACGGAGGAGGCCACGGTCCGGCTCGAGGTCGCGGACCGCAGCGGCCGGGCCCCCGTGCCTCGGTGCGCCGGCGACGACGCGACCGGCGGCCGGGGGCTGGCGCTCGTCGACGGGCTCGCCGACCGCTGGGGCTGGAGCGTCGAGGCCGCCGGAAAGCGCATCTGGTGCGAACTGGACCGGTGCGCGAAGTCCCGCGACCTCACGGCGTCGTGCGGCGGCGGCGCGGCGGCGTACGGCGGCGGGGCGGCGATCGAGGGGCTGGCGTACGAGGCGGTGTAGCGCCGCCGACCGCCGACCGTGGCCCGCGCCTGTTCGGGCATGGAGGACGACGGCACATGCCGCGGGTGTGTGCGGCGAGGCCGGGGCACGGATGCACGGCGGGTCGGCGGGTTCCCTGGGGGATGCGGCGATGCGCCGGGACGTGCTTCCGTGCGCGCCTGCGGCAAAAGCCGCATCAGTGGCATATCGCCGAACGGGTGTTGACGCGTGGTGACCGGTTGCTCACGCTTGTGGTCAGCGATTCGCCGTGAGGGGACGACGAGGGCTTCGGTGGACGGCAGCCCTCGGCGAGTGTGAGTCGTGATTCGGCGTCGGCTCCCTTCAGGGGCAGGGAGGCGGGGCGGGAGCGCCGAAGTCGGGTGGCGGCGCGCGCTGTCGTGCTCGGGGCGAGCAGCGCGGCGCCGCCATCCAGCTTCAGCGGGGTGGCGGCCCGGCACGGTCTACAGGACGGCGACGGGCGCCACCGGAGAGCCGGTCGCCCCGGTGAACGGCTCGGGGGTCGCCGTCAGCAGGAACGCGTAGCGGTTCACTTCTCCACAGGCTGTGGACAACATTTCGAGATTCCAGTTCTGGCCCTGTGGCATGCCCATCTCCACGAGGTGGAGGGCGTGCACGGGCAGCCAGAGATCGTCCACCTCCGGCGGGAACACCTCGAAGGTCAGGGTGTCGTTGGCGACCGCCGCCACATCGCGCGCGTGGAACCACTCCGGCGTGCGGATCGACAGCCCCGGCGACGGATACGCGTAGCCGTGCCGGTCCCCGGCCAGGCAGGCCTGGATCTGTCCGGTCCGTACGAGGACGACGTCACCGGCCCGCACCCGGGTGCCGGCCAGTTCCTCGGCGGCGTCCAGGTCCTCGGGCGTGACGGCGTACCCACCGTCGAGCCGGTCGGTGCCCCGGGCCCGGGCGACGTCCAGCAGCACCCCGCGCGAGACGACGTGCCGGACCGTGCCGATGCCGCCGAACCCGGCGCCGCCGTGCGCGGTGACGGTGTGCGCCGGGCGGCCGTTGTAGAGCCGGCCCGAGTGCGAGACATGGGACAGGGCGTCCCAGTGGGTGGCCGCCTGGAGCCCCATGGTCACGACGTCGTCGCTGCACGCGACCGTGCCCGGGCCGAAGATCTCCTGGTTGATCTGCACCATGGCGTGCAGAGGATCGACCCGGCCGGGGATCACGCCGGTCTGCACGCCGTCCCGCTGGAGAGGCAGTGCCAGCGGGACGCGCCGGCCGGTGCGGACGGTGGCCGCGGCCTGCCGGACGACCTCGTCGGTGATCAGGTTCAGGGTGCCGATCTCGTCGTCGGAGCCCCAACGCCCCCAGTTGTTCACGCGCTTGGCGATGTCGTGGAACGCGTCCGGCAGCGACATGAGCCCTCCCCGGGGCTTGTCTTCCCGTATCTGACGGGTCGTAGAATTCGGGAATCGAGAATCTAACGGTCCGTCAGAAATCGTGGGACGGGAAGGGGCCGGGCGTGGGGAACTTCTTGGCAGGCAAGGTCGTCGCCGTCACGGGCGCGGGGCGGGGCATCGGCCGGGCGGTCGCGCTCGCGGCGGCGGCCGAGGGTGCGAAGGTCGTGGTCAACGACTTCGGCGTCGCGGTCGACGGTGCCTCACCGACGAGCGAGGTCGCGCAGGCCGTCGTCAAGGAGATCGAGGCAGCGGGTGGAGAAGCGGTGGCGGTCGCCGACGACATCTCGACGATGGCGGGCGGGCAGCGAGTCGTCGACGTGGCGCTGGCCTCGTACGGGCGGCTGGACGGGGTCGTCTGCGTGGCCGGGATCCTGCGCGAGCGGATGCTGTTCAACATGACCGAGGAGGAGTGGGACCCGGTTCTCGCGACGCATCTGAAGGGCACGTTCACGGTGTTCCGGGCGGCCTCCGCGGTGATGCGCGGGCAGCGGGCCGGGACGCTGATCGGCTTCACCAGCGGCAACCACCAGGGGTCGGTGTCCCAGGCCAACTACAGCGCGGCGAAGGGCGGGATCATCTCGCTGGTGCGCAGCGCGGCGCTGGGGCTGCACAAGTACGGGGTGACCGCGAACGCGGTGGCGCCGGTCGCGCGGACACGGATGTCGGCGGGGGTGCCGATGGAGCTGACGGAGATCGGGGAGCCGGAGGATGTCGCCGCGCTGGTGGTGTACCTGCTGTCCGACGCGGCCTCCCGGGAGGGCATCACCGGGCAGGTCTACACGGTCGCCGGGGAGAAGATCGCGGTGTGGGCGCAGCCGAGGGAGCTGCGGGCGGCGTATGCCTCCGGCGGCTGGACGGTGGAACGGATCGCGGAGTTTCTGCCCGGGTCGGTGGGGGTGGATCCGATGCCGATGCTGGAGCGGGTGGCGGGGATGGAGAGGGCG
>NZ_JAIGQA010000317.1:0-4208 GCF_019733245.1 Streptomyces sp. WAC04114 | reverse complement strand
GGAGGGTGTGCCCGGAGGTTCGGGTGCGCAGGGGGGCCGGGCTTCGGCGGCCACGTGGCCGGTGACGGCAGACAGATCGGTGAAGGTCAGCGTGCTGTCGGCGCCGATGACACCGGCGAGGACGGCCAGGGCGTCGGTGTCTGTGAGGCCGGTGAGTGCGGCAAGAGCTTCGGTGTCGGTGAGACCGGTCAGGGCGGACAGGGCATCGGTGTCCGAGAGACCGGTGAGAGCGGCCAGTGCTTCGGTGCCGACGAGGGCAGGAGCGGTGGTCGGGTCGTCCGCACCCGGAGGAGCCGTCGCGGCGGTCAGGGCGCGGGTGGCGGCGGAGCCGGTGGGCCGCCGTCCGCGTGCCAGGCGCTGCCGGAGGTCCGCCGTCGCGTGGCGCAGGGCCGAAGTGAAGGTGACGGGGACGCGAACCGTACTCGCGGCGGCCTCGAACGCCGGACCCGGCGGCAGTGCCACGCCTGGTGCCGTGCGGCTGAGGAGCGTGCGTATACCCATGCCCCGCATCTTTGCGAGCACGGGCAGCGGAGGCGCCTTCTCGGGGTCCACGCGAGTGACGGATCAGGGGGGCGGGGTGGGGCGGGTGGCCTGGGCGAGCAGGTGCCCCGGCCGAGGCGTGAATCCTGGTCCCGCCTCGGGCGGGACTCCAGCGCCCCCGGCTCAGGCGGGACTCCGGCGCCCGGCTCAGGCGGGCGGACGCCCCCGGCCCGGGCGAGACCTCGACGCCCCGGGTCAAGCGGGGACCTCGATACCTCCGGCTCAGGCGAGCCGCGGGGCCGGCCGGGGCAGAAAACCCTGGCGGGCCGGCGGAGCCGGAACCCGGGCTGCCGCGCTATCCCCCGGGCTGGCCATCCGAGCCCGGGCCCCCTCGCCGAGGCGCGACCCGGACCTCGGGAAACCCCACGCCACAGCGAACCGCAGGGTCCAGGGCAGAACCCCGGCGGGCCGACAGAACCGGAACCCGGGCTACCGCGCTATGCCCACGGGCCAGCCATGCGGACCCTGGCGCCCCCTGCCGAGGCGGGACCCGGACCTCGGGAAACCCCACGCCACAGCGAACCGCAGGGTCCAGGGCAGAACCTCGGCAGGCCGGCAGAGCCGGAACCCGGGCTGCCGCCATATCCCCCGGGGCCGACCATGCGAACCCGGGCACCCCCGCCGAGGCGCGACCCGGGCCACGGAAGACCCCACGCCACAGGCGAGCCGCAGGGTCCGGCCGAGGCGGAACCCGGGCTACCGCGGTATCTCCCCGGGTCGGCCATGCGAGCCCGGGCAACCCCCCGCCGGGGCGGGACCCGGAGCTCGGGACCCCCCTGCACGCCCGGGCCACCGCCCCCGATCCGTCCGCCCGGGTTAGTGCGCCGCCGACTCCCAGTCCGGGCCCGCGCCCACCGAGACGCCGAGCGGGACGCGGAGGTGGACGGCGTTCGCCATCTCGCGGCGGACCAGTTCCTCGGCGGCGGGCCGCTCCCCAGGGGCGATCTCCAGCACGATTTCGTCGTGGACCTGGAGGAGGATGCGGGAGGCGAGGCCCGCCTCCTTCAGGGCGTCGTCGACCTTGAGCATGGCGATCTTGACGATGTCGGCCGCGGTGCCCTGGATGGGCGCGTTGAGGGCCATCCGCTCGGCGGCCTCGCGACGCTGGCGGTTGTCGCTGTTGAGGTCGGGGAGGTAGCGGCGGCGTCCGAAGAGCGTCGCCGTGTAGCCCGTGGCCCGGGCCTCGTCGACCGCCCGGCGCAGATAATCCCGTACGCCGCCGAACCGCTCGAAGTACGCGTCCATCAGGGCGCGGGCCTCCGCCGCCTCGATGTTCAGCTGCTGGGAGAGGCCGAAGGCGGACAGTCCGTAGGCCAGGCCGTACGACATGGCCTTGATCTTGCGGCGCATCTCGGCGTCCACCGCGTCCGGCTCGACGGCGAAGACCTGGGAGGCGGCGGTGGTGTGCAGGTCCTCGCCGGAGGTGAAGGCCTCGATCAGGCCCTCGTCCTCGGAGAGGTGCGCCATCACGCGCAGCTCGATCTGGCTGTAGTCGGCCGTCATCAGCGACTCGAAGCCCTCGCCGACGACGAAACCGCGGCGGATGGCGCGGCCCTCGTCGGTGCGGACCGGGATGTTCTGCAGGTTCGGGTCGGTCGAGGACAGGCGGCCGGTGGCGGCGACCGTCTGGTTGAAGGTGGTGTGGATGCGGCCGTCGGCGGCGATCGTCTTGATCAGGCCCTCGACGGTCACGCGGAGCTTGGCCTGCTCACGGTGGCGGAGCATGATCACCGGAAGCTCGTTGTCCGTCTGGCCGGCGAGCCAGGCCAGGGCGTCGGCGTCCGTGGTGTAGCCGGTCTTGGTCCGCTTGGTCTTGGGCAGGGCCAGCTCGCCGAAGAGGACCTCCTGGAGTTGCTTGGGCGAGCCCAGGTTGAACTCGTGCCCGGCCGCCGCGTGGGCCTCCTTGACCGCCTGCTGAACCGCGCCGGCGAACATCTGCTCCATGGCCTCCAGGTGGGGCCGGTCCGCCGCGATGCCGTGCCGCTCCATGCGGGCGAGCAGCGCGGACGTGGGCAGCTCCATGTCGCGCAGCAGGTCGGCGGCGCCGACCTCCTCCAGGCGGCCCTCGAAGGCCTGGCCCAGGTCGAGGACGGCACGGGCCTGGATCATCAGGGCCTCGGCCTCGGCGCCGTCGTCGGCCCCGAAGGCGAGCTGGCCGTCGGCCGCGGCGGCCGGGGTCAGCTCGCGGTGCAGGTACTCCAGGGACAGCGCGTCCAGGTCGAAGGAGCGGCGGCCCGGCTTGACCAGGTAGGCGGCGAGCGCGGTGTCCATGCGCACGCCCTCGACACTCCAGCCGTGCTCGGCGAGGACGCGCATGGCGCCCTTGGCGTTGTGGAGGACCTTGGGCCGCTCGGCGTCGGCGAGCCAGGCCGCGAAGGCCCGCTCGTCGGCCTCGTCGAGCTCGGAGGGGTCGAACCAGGCGGCGGGGCCGTCGGGCGCGGCGAGGGCGACCTCGGCGACCGAGCCGGTGCCGAGCGCCCAGGTGTCGACCGTGGCGATGCCGAGGGGCTGCGTGCCGTGCTCGGTGAGCCAGGCGGACAGCTCGCCGGTGCCGAGCACCGTGCCGTCCAGCTCCACGCCCTCGGAGGCTACCGGGGTGGTCTCGGCCTCCTCGGCGCCCGGGTCGACGGCGAAGAGCCGCTCGCGCAGCGACGGGTTACGGATCTCCAGGGTGTCCAGGATCATCGCGACGGCCTTGCGGTCGTAGGCCGCGCGCTCCAGCTCGGCGACACCCTTGGGGAGCTCGACGCGGCGCTCCAGCTCGGTGAGCCTGCGGTTGAGCTTGACGGACTCCAGGTGGTCGCGGAGGTTCTGGCCGGCCTTGCCCTTGACCTCCTCGACGCGCTCGACGAGCTCGGCGAAGGAGCCGAACTGGTTGATCCACTTCGCGGCGGTCTTCTCGCCGACGCCGGGGATGCCGGGGAGGTTGTCGGAGGGGTCGCCGCGCAGGGCCGCGAAGTCGGGGTACTGCGCGGGCGTCAACCCGTACTTCTCGAATACCTTCTCCGGGGTGAAGCGGGTGAGCTCGGAGACGCCCTTGGTCGGGTACAGCACGGTCGTGTGCTCGCTGACCAGCTGGAAGGAGTCGCGGTCGCCGGTGACGATCAGCACCTCGAAGCCCTCGGCCTCGGCCTGGGTGGCGAGCGTGGCGATGACGTCGTCCGCCTCGAAGCCGTCCACCGCGAAGCGCTGGGCGCCCATCGCGTCCAGGAGCTCGCCGATCAGCTCGACCTGGCCCTTGAACTCGTCCGGGGTCTTGGAGCGGTTCGCCTTGTACTCCGTGAACTCCTGGGACCGCCAGGTCTTGCGGGAGACGTCGAAGGCGACCGCGAAGTGCGTGGGCGCCTCGTCGCGCAGCGTGTTGGCGAGCATCGACGCGAAGCCGTAGATCGCGTTCGTCGGCTGGCCCGTCGCGGTGGTGAAGTTCTCCGCGGGCAGCGCGAAGAACGCGCGGTAGGCCAGCGAGTGCCCGTCCATGAGCATCAGTCGCGGCCGGCTGCCGCCGGAGGTCTGGTCGGTCGTCTTCGATGCTGTCTCTGCCACGCCCCCGATCCTGCCACGCCCCACTGACACTCGACCCCGCCCCCGCGGCCGCCGGGCCCGGGCGCATCCCCGGGAGGCCCCGCTCGCCCCGCCGGGCCCGGCGGCCGCGGGGGCGGGGTCGAGTG
>NZ_JAIGQA010000316.1:0-4237 GCF_019733245.1 Streptomyces sp. WAC04114 | reverse complement strand
GGGAATCCGTACGCCGGTGGGGGAGGGGCGTACGGCGGCGACGGATTCGGCGGTGGCTTCGGTGGCGGTGGTTTCGGTGGGGGCGTTCCGGCGCCCCAGCCGCCCCGCCGGCGTGGGTTCTGGGCCGGCTGCGGGATGTTCTGGCTGCTGTGTTGCACCTGCAAGCTGTGCTGCGCGAAGGAGTACGAGGGGCCGTGGTCCCGTAAGAGGCGCGAGGGCGTCTGCCGGGACTGTGACTGCGACGGGTGCGACTGCTGCTGCCCCTGCGACGGCTGACGAGTCCCGTGCGACGGCGGCCCTGCGACGGCTGACTCACCCCGTGTGACAGGGTCGCCCGAATGACGACGGACGCATCCCAGGACTGGCAGCGGTAGCACGAGCGGCGCGTCGCGACGGTGTCGGCGCCGTACGGACCGCTCGCGCTCATCGGCACCCTCCCCCAGTGCCTGAACAGCCTGGGGGCACCCCCAGGCTGGAGGACTATCCGGACGGTCGACTTCCGGACATCCCCGGGTCCTGGCGGGCCGACGGTGACGCGGTCGTGCTGACCGCCACCGAGGCGGACGGACTCACCCTGGGCGCAGAGCCCTTCGGCGGCGAGGTGCGGCTCGCGGCCGACCCGGGGCCCGCGAGCGAGGCCCGGGTGGCGTACGGGGAGTGGCGGCTGGTCGTGCTGGTGCGTGAGGGGGCGTGGGGCGTGCGGGACTTCGACCCGGAATCACCCGCACGCCGGGCGTTCGACGGTCTGCGCGTCACGCCGTACGACCCGCGCTGGGCGGTGCCGGGGCGCTTCACCCCGTACGACACCGGCCGGACGGTCCGGGTGCCGAACGCCGACGCGCGGGAGCGCGGGCTCGGGCTCGGCGGGGAACTGGTCTTCGAGCTGGAGGGGCGGGAGCTGAGCCTTCAGGTGTCGCTCCAGGACGACGGCTCGCTGTGGACCGTGTTCGCCGACGCCACCAGCGGGAGCGGCAGTTACCGCTTCCGGTTCCTGCGCCCCGCCGCACCGGACGCCGAGGGGCGTACGACGGTCGACCTCAACCGCGCGCTGCTGCCGCCGTGCGCCTCGCCGACCATTTCGTCTGCCCCTTCCCGCCGCCGGGGAACACGCTGGGCGTCGAGGTCGCGGCGGGGGAGCGTGCCCTTTCGTGACGGTGGGACGGGGAGTTTCGTGACGGTGGGGCGGGGTGCGGGAGCAGGCCAGGAGTCGCTTCGTAAACAACCGTCAAAGGTTGAAGTCCGAAAGGCACTCTTGCGCCGACCGGCCGTTCGGCCGAATACTCCCCCTCAGCGCTTGTCAGGGGCACGGCGTGTTCGGAATCCGGACAGCCGGTACCTGACTGCGCCTCACGGGCCCGAAACCCCACGAGGGCCCCCGACTTCCTTTGTGGAGGAACGAAAAGTGAGGATCAAGCGCACCACCCCTCGCAGTGGCATTTCGAGACGGACCCGGCTGATCGCCGTTTCCACCGGCCTCGTTGCCGCCGCAGCGATCGCGATCCCCAGCGCGAACGCGTCCGACGCCCCCACCACCTTCAGCGCCGCCGAGCTCAAGAGCGCCAGCGGCTCCTTGCTGAAGGCCGACATCCCGGGTACCGCCTGGGCCGTCGACAGCAAGACCAACCGCGTGCTCCTGACCGTGGACAGCACGGTCACGCAGGCCGAGATCGCGAAGATCAAGCAGCAGGCCGGCGGCAACGCCGACGCGCTCACGATCAAGCGCACCCCGGGCAAGTTCACCAAGCTCATCCAAGGCGGCGACGCCATCTATGCGAGTAGCTGGCGCTGCTCCCTCGGCTTCAACGTCCGTGCCAGCAACGGCACCGAGTACTTCCTGACCGCCGGTCACTGCACCGACGGCGCGGGCACCTGGTACTCCAACTCCGCCCGCACCACGGTCATCGGCTCCACCGCCGGCTCCAGCTTCCCGGGCAACGACTACGGCATCGTGCGCTACAGCGGGTCCGTCAGCCGCCCCGGTACCGCGAACGGCGTGGACATCACGCGCGCGGCCACCCCGAGCGTGGGCACCACCGTCATCCGCGACGGCTCCACGACCGGTACGCACAGCGGTCGGGTCACGGCCCTCAACGCCACCGTCAACTACGGCGGCGGGGACATCGTGTCCGGCCTGATCCAGACCACGGTCTGCGCCGAGCCCGGTGACTCCGGCGGCTCGCTCTACGGCAGCAACGGCACGGCGTACGGTCTGACCTCCGGGGGCAGCGGCAACTGCTCCTCCGGTGGCACGACGTTCTTCCAGCCGGTCACGGAGGCCCTGAGCGCCTACGGCGTCAGCGTCTACTAGGTCCTCGGCTGCAGTTCGCCGCACTTCATGGGTCATGCCCCCGCACGCGTTGCGTGCGGGGGCTTCATGGTGTTTGCGGGGTTTTGGACTGTGTGTGGGTGACCCTTCGAACCGGCCGTCAGAGGGGCGAAATTCAGCCACGTGCAGACCTCGCAGAGTGGGCGCACATTACTCACGCGTAATGTTTGCAGTGTGAATGCACGGGAGTTGGGTCCGATTTGATCGCGGACGGTCAAAATGAGGGGGCGTGCGAAGCGCTGTCTACGCGCGTCTCGAACTCACCCTTGTGTGCTCCCCGTTGTCCTCGGAATAGTGGGCGCTCGTCAACGAAGCCTTCCGGCTCGTGAGGTCCCCACAACCTCTCGTGCCGACCCCCCACAGGAGGACAGAAGTTGAAGCACCGACGCATACCCAAGAGGCGTGCAGTCGTGGCAGGTGCGGGCATAGCCGCGCTGGTTGCCGCGGGAGTGACGTTCCAGACCGCGAACGCCAGTGAGACCCCTGAGGCGTCCGCACCCCGGACCCTGTCGGTCACGGCGGCCGGAAAGCTCGCCTCGACGCTGGCCGAGGACCTCGGTGGCGACGCGGCCGGGACGTACTACGACACCAAGAGCAAGAGCCTCGTGGTGAACGTGCTCGACGAGGCCGCCGCGCAGACCGTCGAGAAGGCCGGCGCCAAGGCGAGAGTGGTGGCGAACTCCCTCGCCGAGCTGAAGAGTGCCCGCAGCACGCTGAAGGCGGACGCGACCATCCCCGGCACCGCCTGGGTGACCGACCCGACGACGAACAAGGTCGTCGTGACCGCCGACCGTACGGTCTCCAAGGCCGAGTGGGCGACGCTGACGAAGGTCGTGGACGGGCTCGGGGCGAAGGCCGAACTCAAGCGGTCGAAGGGGGAGTACAAGCCCTTCATCGCCGGTGGCGACGCGATCACCGGTGGCAGCGGGCGCTGCTCGCTGGGCTTCAACGTGGTCAAGGGTGGCGAGCCGTTCTTCCTGACCGCCGGGCACTGCACCGAGGGCATCTCCACGTGGTCGGACTCCAGCGGCAAGGAGATCGGCACGAACGCGGACTCCCAGTTCCCGGACAACGACTACGGGCTGGTCAAGTACACCGCGGAGGTTGCCCACCCGAGTGAGGTGAACCTGTACAACGGGTCCACTCAGAAGATCTCGGGTGCGGCGGACGCGACCGTCGGCATGGCGGTGACCCGGAGCGGGTCGACCACGCAGGTGCACGAGGGCAAGGTCACGGGGCTGGACGCCACCGTGAACTACGGCAACGGCGACATCGTGAACGGGCTGATCCAGACCGACGTGTGCGCGGAGCCGGGTGACAGTGGCGGGTCGCTGTTCTCGGGCGACAAGGCGGTCGGGCTCACGTCCGGTGGCAGCGGTGACTGCACCTCGGGCGGGGAGACGTTCTTCCAGCCGGTGACCGAGGCGCTGTCGGCTACCGGGACCGAGATCGGCTGACGCCTCGGAGTTTGTGGAGCCCCGCCCCCTCTTGTGGGGGCGGGGCTTTGCGCTGTGTGCGGCTGTTCCGTGGGTGCGTGCTCGTTTCGCCTTGGCGTTGGGTGTGGGTCGGGGCCGCGCCGGGGGGTGTCCGTCCTCGGAACGGCGCGATGAGGTCTCACGCCGACTGACTGTCCGTTGACGCGCCAGCCGCTGCGGGCGGACACCCCCCGACACGGCCCCTTCTCGCCGTACGCGGGTGCGGGCGCGCGGTGGCGGGGGCTACGTCGCGTTTGCGCGCCTTCTTACCGTGGCCGCCGCCAGGGTGATCGCCGTTCCTGCCACTGCCCACGCTGCCAGGACCAGGAGCGATGTCGTCATCGCGTTGTTGTCGAAGTAGGCGATGGAGCGCGTCGACCAGGTGCCGGCGCCCGGGGGGAGGGCCGGGCCGATCGCCTTCCAGAAGGGTGGGAGG
>NZ_JAIGQA010000315.1:0-4256 GCF_019733245.1 Streptomyces sp. WAC04114 | reverse complement strand
CGGCTCACCCCACCACCGAAGCCCCCCGCCCGACCGCAACCGCTGTCACCACCGCGTGCGAGGATCGGAGAGAGGTACTTCACAGCGCAGTCGAAGGGGAGTGTGCGATGGCGTCGAAGCCGCCCAAGAGCGATCCGGTCCAGGACGCGCCGCAGGTCGCCGGGCCGAAGCACGCGGCCGCCGGGCTCCCGGCCATCGGGCACACACTGCGTATCGCCCAGCGGCAGATGGGCGTGAAGCGCACCGCGCTGACGCTGCTGAGCGTGAACCAGAAGGACGGCTTCGACTGCCCGGGCTGTGCCTGGCCCGAGCCGGAGCACCGGCACAAGGCGGAGTTCTGCGAGAACGGCGCGAAGGCCGTGGCCGAGGAGGCCACCCTGCGCCGGGTCACGCCCGAGTTCTTCACCGCGCACCCGGTCGCCGACCTGGCCGGCCGCAGCGGCTACTGGCTGGGGCAGCAGGGCCGGCTCACCCACCCCATGTACCTGCCCGAGGGCGGCTCGCACTACGAGCCGGTCACCTGGGAGCGCGCCTTCGACATCGTCGCCGAGGAGATCGCCGCGCTCGCGTCCCCGGACGAGGCCCTGTTCTACACCTCCGGCCGCACGAGCAACGAGGCCGCCTTCCTCTACCAGCTGTTCGCCCGGGAGCTCGGCACGAACAACCTGCCGGACTGCTCGAACATGTGTCACGAGTCGTCCGGCTCGGCCCTGTCGGAGACGATCGGCATCGGCAAGGGCAGTGTCCTGCTGGAGGACCTCCACAAGGCCGATCTGATCATCGTCGCCGGGCAGAACCCGGGGACGAACCACCCGCGCATGCTGTCGGCGCTGGAGAAGGCCAAGGACAACGGCGCGCGGATCATCAGCGTCAACCCGCTGCCGGAGGCGGGGCTGGAGCGTTTCAAGAACCCGCAGACTGCGCAGGGCATGGTCAAGGGCGCCGCGCTCACAGACCTGTTCCTGCAGATCCGCATCGGCGGCGACCAGGCCCTGTTCCGTCTGCTGAACAAGCTGATCCTGGCGACGGACGGCGCGGTCGACGAGGCGTTCGTACGGGAGCACACGCACGGCTACGAGGAGTTCGCCGAGGCCGCCCGCGCCGCCGACTGGGACGAGACGCTCACGGCGACCGGCCTGACCCGGGAGGAGGTCGAGAAGGCCCTGCGGATGGTCCTGGCCTCCGAACGCACCATCGTGTGCTGGGCGATGGGCCTCACCCAGCACAAGCACTCCGTCCCCACCATCCGGGAAGTCGTCAACTTCCTCCTGCTGCGCGGCAACATCGGCCGTCCGGGTGCGGGCGTGTGCCCGGTGCGCGGGCACTCGAACGTGCAGGGCGACCGCACGATGGGCATCGTCGAGCGGCCCGCCCCGGCGTTCCTGGACGCCCTGGAGAGGGAGTTCGGCTTCGCGCCCCCGCGCGAGCACGGCTATGACGTCGTGCGCGCCATCCGGGCCCTGCGCGACGGCGAGGCGAAGGTCTTCTTCGCCATGGGCGGCAACTTCGTCTCGGCGTCCCCCGATACGGACGTCACCGAGGCGGCCATGCGCCGGGCCCGGCTGACCGTGCACGTGTCGACGAAGCTGAACCGTTCGCACGCGGTCACGGGCGCGCGTGCCCTGATCCTGCCGACGCTGGGCCGCACCGAACGCGATCTCCAGGACAGCGGCGAGCAGTTCGTCACGGTCGAGGACTCGATGGGCATGGTGCACGCCTCCCGGGGCCGCCTGGAGCCCGCGAGCCGGCATCTGCTGTCGGAGCCGGCCATCGTCAGCCGGCTCGCCCGCCGGGTGCTCGGCGAGGACAGCCGCACGCCGTGGGAGGAGTTCGAGAAGGACTACGCGACGATCCGGGACCGCATCGCGCGCGTGATCCCCGGCTTCGAGGACTTCAACGCGCGCGTGGCCCGCCCGGGCGGCTTCGCCCTCCCCCACGCCCCGCGCGACGAGCGCCGCTTCCCCACCGCCACCGGCAAGGCCAACTTCACCGCCGCGCCCGTGGAGTACCCGGAGCTGCCCGAGGGCCGCCTGCTGCTGCAGACGCTGCGCTCGCACGACCAGTACAACACCACGATCTACGGCCTCGACGACCGCTACCGGGGCATCAGGAACGGCCGCCGGGTGGTGCTGGTCAACCCCGAGGACGCGCGGGCCCTGAAGCTGGCGGACGGGGCGTACGTCGACCTGGTCGGCGAGTGGAAGGACGGTGTGGAGCGCCGGGCACCCGGTTTCCGTGTCGTGCACTACCCGACGGCCCGGGGCTGCGCCGCCGCGTACTACCCGGAGACCAACGTGCTGGTGCCGCTGGACGCCACCGCGGACACCAGCAACACCCCGGCCAGTAAGTCCGTGGTGGTACGTCTGGAACAATCGGCAACCGACTGAGCGTTCGCTCAGTGATACAGGCAGCCGAGTGACGAGGACGAACGGAGCCGGGCCCGATGGGTGAGCAGCAGCATGTGAAGTTCCCGCAAGAGGTCATCGACGAGTACGCCGCGCTCGGCGTGGACCTCCTGGCCCTGTTCTCCGCGGGGCACCTCGGGAACCGGATGGGCGTCCAGATCTCCGAGGCGTCGGCGGACCGGGTCGTCGGCACGATGCCAGTGGAGGGCAACACCCAGCCCTACGGGCTGCTGCACGGCGGAGCCTCCGCGGTGCTGGCCGAGACCCTCGGCTCGATCGGGTCGATGCTGCACGGCGGCAGCTCCAAGATCGCCGTGGGCGTCGACCTGAACTGCACCCATCACCGCGGGGTGCGCTCCGGGCTGGTCACCGGCGTGGCCACGCCCGTGCACCGGGGGCGGTCGACCGCCACGTACGAAATCGTCATCACGGACGAAAACGACAAAAGGGTCTGCACGGCCCGGCTGACCTGCCTCCTGCGGGACGTGAAGCCGGGCGACGAGGAGCTCATCCGCGGCGCGAGCTGACCCCCGCGGTCCGGCCGACGTAGGGAAAACCCTGGAGGGGCGGGCGCGCTCTTGTCGCGACCGCCCCTCTGGCCTTTCACTGGCGCTCCACCCCCACAGGAGAAGACCCGTCCCACCCTCAGAAGGGTTTCTCTTGACCTCCGTACGCGCCTTCTCCGTCACCGCCGCGGCCTGCGCCACCGTGCTCGCCACCGCACTGCCGTCCTCCGCCATCAACTCCTACAACGCCGCACCCGCCCCCGAACGCACCGAGGTCGGCGCGCTCGTGGCCACCTGGGACAACGACGGCGACCCCACGACCCCCGACCGGGTCGACTGGGTCTGCTCCGGCACCATGATCGACGCGGACACCTTCCTGACCGCCGCGCACTGCACCTCGGACTGGCCCGACAACGTGCGGTTCCACGTCTCCCTCGACCAGGACGTGCAGTCCGGGCTCGACGCGGCGGCGAAGAAGTACCCGGGCGATCCGGCCGCGCAGGCCGCCGCCGTCGCCGTCCGGGGAACCGCCCACACGCATCCCGACTACCCGGGGCCCGCCTCCGACACCCACGACATCGCGGTGATCCAGCTGCCCGCCGCCCGGATGAAGGCCCGCTGGAGCTTCACCCCGGCCACCCTGCCCACCGCGAACCAGCTCGGCAAGCTGGGCCCGCAGGGCCTGAACGCCACCGACTGGCTCGTCGCCGGATACGGCACCCAGGAGGCCGTCAACGGCCCCGGCGGCCAGACCCACCCGGGCGGCGGCGTCCGGATGAAGGCACCCGTCACCTTCGACGCCCTCAACGACTCCTGGGCCCGGCTCGCGATGACCGCACCGCAGGGCAACGGAGGCGCCTGCTACGGCGACTCGGGCGGCCCCAACTTCGCGGTGATCGGCGGCCGGAGCATCCTCGCCGCCACCACCATCACCGGCGACACCCCCTGCTACGCGACCAACGTGACGTACCGCCTGGACACGCCCGGCGCCCGCGCCTTCCTCTCGCCGTTCACGAAGCTGCCGTAGCCCCTACCGCGCCGCACCACCCACCGCCCCGCCGCACCGCGCACCCCGCACGGCGGCGGGGCACGGCCCGCCTTCCGGACACCCCGCCTTCCGGACACCAACAGCTCCTCCACGCACCCGACTTTCCGCGCCGCCCGGCGCCCGGCGCCCGACGCCCACAGGCCGGACTCCCTGCGCCGCCCTCCCCCACCGTGGCGCCATGAGGCTGCGGCCATGAGCGGCACCAGCGCCGTCGAACCGACCAACTCGGCTGCGACAGAACACAGTTGGGACGATATCGGCACCGACGCGCCACCAGGTGCTCGCGCCCGCCCCCGC
>NZ_JAIGQA010000314.1:0-4360 GCF_019733245.1 Streptomyces sp. WAC04114 | reverse complement strand
GTGGCGGGAGGAGCTGGCGGCGTTCCGCAGGACGCGGCGGACGTACCTGCTCTACCGCTGAGGCGAATGCGCTCGTGACGTATGGCCAAGCTCCCCCGTTGGCAGGACGATGCGCCAATCGTGGCGTCACCCGGGGACCAGGGGGCCTGTCATGGCGGATCCGG
The DNA here is from genome assembly GCF_019733245.1 of Streptomyces sp. WAC04114. Lineage (NCBI taxonomy): Bacteria > Bacillati > Actinomycetota > Actinomycetes > Kitasatosporales > Streptomycetaceae > Streptomyces > Streptomyces sp. WAC04114. The sequence goes on along the minus strand of NZ_JAIGQA010000314.1, from coordinate 4,196 downwards.
CGATGAGTGTGACTCCCTACTGGGAGCTGGCCTTCGACGCGGACGGGGACCCCGGGGGCCGCGGGCGCGACCGGCTGCTCGCCGGGGTGCGGGAGCGGGGCGTGCGCGATCTGATCGTCTTCGCGCACGGCTGGAACACCGACCGCTCGGGCGCGAACCGCCTCTACGACCGCTTCTTCGAGCCCGTGCCGCGGCTGGCCCCGGCCGCCCGGGTCGGATACGTCGGGGTGCTGTGGCCGGCGATACGGTTCTCCGACGAGCCGATCCCGGACTTCCCGCGGGCCGTGGCGGGCGAGCCGGCGAGGCGCCCGGTGCTGGACAAGGACACCCGGCACGCGCTGCTGGAGACGTTCCCGGGCCGGGCGATGCTGGTCGACCAGATCGCCCGGCTGCTGGAGCAGCAGCCGCCGGAGGAGGCCGAGCTGGAGGAGTTCGGGCGGCTGGTGCGGACCCTGGTGGAGGTGGTGGCGCCCGGGCCGCAGGCGCTGTTCGCGGCGGACACGGTGGCGGAGGGCGTGCCGCAGAGCGAGCCGGAGATGTTCGCCGGGTCGTCGGCGGCGGCCTGCGAGGAGTTCGGGCGGGCACTGGCGGAGCTCGAAGCGTCCGCGCGGCACGAGGGGTTCAGGATCCCCAACCCCTGGGACGGCGCCCACGAACTGCTGCGGCAGGCGACGTACTACGCGATGAAGCGGCGTGCGGGGACCGTCGGGGAGCGGGGGCTCGGCCGGGTCGTCGGGCAGCTCGCGAAGGCGGCTCCGACGGTGCGGGTGCACCTGGTCGGGCACAGCTTCGGCGCGCGGCTGGTGTCGTTCGCGCTGCGGGGCCTCCCCGAGGGTGTGCGCACGGTGAAGTCGGTGACGCTGCTCCAAGGGGCCTTCTCGCACTACGCGTTCGCGGCCCGGCTGCCGCACGACGCCCGGGCCGGAGGGGTGCTCCAGGGGCAGCAGAACCGGATCGACGGGCCTCTGGTGTGCTGCCACTCCCGGCACGACGCGGCCCTGGGCACGATGTATCCGCTGGCCTCGCGGATGGCGGGCGACAGCCGGTCGGCGACCGAGCTGGGCATCGGGCGGGCCCTGGGCGCCAAGTGGGGGGCGATGGGCCACGCCGGGGTGCGGGCGGTGCCGGGCACGCGTGCGTTCACCCTCGCCGAGGCACTGGAGGCGGGGCTGCCCGCCTCGGGGTGCGTGAACGTCGACGCGGCCGCGGTGGTCCGGCGCGGCGGGCCGCCGGCCGGTGCGCACAGCGACATCCTGCACGCGGAGCTGGCCCGGCTGGTGCTGGCGGCGGGCCGGGTGCGCTGACCCGCCGCCGGGCAGGGCGTCACCGGCGTGAGGTGCTCACCGGTGCGGGTGGTCACCGGTGTGAGGTGAACTCCACGACCTGCTGGTAGGTCGGCCGGTTCTGCCAGCTGATCTTGCCGTGCTTGATGCCGCCGAGGGTGCGGTGGTTGATCGAGTCGGCGCACCACTGGTCGCCCGCCGCGCACACGTCGTCGCCGGGGTAGACCTGGGCCGCGGTCTTCGCGGCCGCCTGCTTCAGGGTGCCGATGAGGGTGTCCCGGCAGGCTCCGAGGTTGCCGTCACCGCAGTACGTGCGGGCCAGCGGCCCCTTCACCTGCTCACCGAGCACCGTGCGGATGTCCTTGTCGACATAGCTCCACCAGCCGTACTGGAAGGAGCTTCCCGCGTGCGAGCCGGTCGGGCCGTGCGCGGCCGACGGGGATTCGTCGACGGGGAGGTTGGCGGTGACGGCCGTGTAGAGGTCGCTGCCGAGGCCCGGCTCGAACTCGGCCTTGACCAGGAGCGGCCACCAGGCGTCCAGGATGCGGATCGCGTCGGCATCGGCGTACTTCTTCGATCCGGCTGCGGTCTCCGTGCGCTTGCCGCCGGCGGCGACCCAGGCCTGGAGTTTGCCGACGGCGGCCGACGCGGCCGGGTCGGTGACGGGCGAGCCCGTGACGACCTTCAGGAGCTTGGGCAGGACGTCCTCGGCCCGCAGGTCCACCAGTGCGGCGTCGGCCATGGCCTTCACCAGGGCGGCCCGGGTCACCCCGCCCTGCTGGACCAGCTTCTTCACCCGGTCCTCCAGGAGGTTGCCGCGGTGCACCGAGCCGTTGCCCCAGGGCGCGGTCGTGTAGTCCCTGGCCTGCTTGTTGTTCCAGGAGACGTAGTAGTCCTGGTCGATGGAGTGGGGGTGGGCGGAGGGCGGGGTGTGGTCGGCCGTGTTGGTCGTCGGGTTCCAGCCGCGCCACTCGTACGGGGGCCGCGCCCACACCGGGAACTCGGAGTCGACGCCGGCCGCGCGCACCGGGTTGTCGCCGCTGTTGTAGTACGCGGTGTGCTCGGAGTCCGCGTAGAACCAGTTGAAGGTGTAGTTGATGTGCTGCACGGCCTTCTGGAAGGACTCGGGGCCCTTGACGTGGTCCGGGTCGTTCAGCATCTGGAAGCCGATGATGGAGTCGGCCTCGTGCAGGAAGGACGAGCGCAGCGTGGTGTAGGCGACCTTCTTGCCGCCGACCGTCGCGCGGTACTCGACGGGTCCGTACTTCGTGCGCCAGACGCGCATGGTGTACGAGCCGGCCGCGGTGCCGTCGGCGACCGTGGGCTTCCAGGCGTTCTTCTGCTCGATCTTCTCCATCGGCGTGCAGGTGCCGCGGTACAGGTAGTGGTAGTCGTCCCGGCACAGCTCGACGGCGTAGGAGTCGATGATGTCCTGGCCGGAGGTCGTGGCGCTCCAGGCGTAGTCCTGGCCGCGGCCGAGTTCGACGTACATGCTCAGGCCGGCGAAGGAGGCACCGCGGGCGCTGATCCCCGGGCCCTGGATCTCCTGGAGCAGGAGCAGCTGGGGGGCGAAGTAGCCGGTCTGCGGGCCGAACACGGCGACGGGGTGGCCACTGGCGGTGTGTTCGCCGCTGACGACGAGGGCGTTGGACATGCCGCGCTTGGCGGACGATGTGGCGGTTCTCGCGGCTTGCCCGGACGCGCCGGTCGCGGCGGCCGTCGCGGCGCTGCCGGTGCGGTCGTACACGAGCGGCTCGGGCTCCACCGAGCCGGCGTCGGGCAGGGCCGTGCCCTGCGGGTCGGCCGGCTTGGTGCCGTAGGGGAAGCTGCCGTCGTGCTGGGTGAGGACGGCCTCCGGATCGTTGCGCATCCGGAAGGACTCCCACACCTTGGTGCCCTCGGTGACGCCGTACTTCTCCTGGGCGGCCAGCAGCGAGAGGGCGTTGTTCACCTCGCCGCCTCCGCCCGAGCCGAACAGCGCGCCGATGACGGATGCCAGCGCGACCAGGTCGGTGATCTTGAAGTGCTCGATCGTGCCGGCGTTGGTGACTGAGTCCTTGTGCCCGGTGAGTACGTATTCACCGGGGAAGGTGCGTCCCTTGTCGGAGGCGTCGATGTAGGCGTTGATGCCGTCGAGGTAGGCCTTGACGTCGGCGAGGGCTTGTTGTCCGCGTTCGCCGTTGGTGGCCACGGCGTTGTCGATCTGCGCCTGCAGATCGGCCTCGCTGTACGGGGCGTGCCGCCAGAACTGCTGCTCGAGGCCCTGGTTGGAGGGCGCACCGCCCGCGAAGGAGGTCAGCTGACCGCGCCCGACGTGCCGGAAGACGTCCATCAGCCACAGCCGGTCCTGGGCTGCCGCGTATCCGGCGCCGAACTCCGTGCCGTACCGGGTGGTACCGGTGATGTGCGGCACACCGCTCTTCTTGTCCCGGACGATCGTCACGTCACCGCGTCCGGCGGGTTTGATGCTGGACGCGACCTGGCTGGCGGGGACTCCGAAGGACGCGTCGTTGAAGAAGGTGTTGATCTTGTCGTTGGTGAGGCCGGAGTAGCCCTTGGCGAGGTCGGCGTAGGGCCCGAGCTGGTCCTCGGCGTGCTCGGGCTGGGTGCCGAAGGCCTGGTTGAGGAGGATCTGGGCGAGGGTGGCGTTGCCGTTCTGGCCGGGCGGGAGGATGTCCGAACACTGGTTGCCGCAGTGGTCGTTCGCCGCGGCCGTGACCTGCGCCACCGCTGTTTCCGATGCGGCAGCCGGGGCAAGCGGCGACAAGAGACCTGCGATCAGGGTGCATACCGATGCTGTCTTCAGGAACCCGGGGATTCCGCTGGGAGTTCTCATTCTGTCGAGGACGGTGCGTGGGGCACGCCGTGGCATGGGGGGCTCCTCCCGACCGGCCAGAACGGCAACGCCACCCT
>NZ_JAIGQA010000313.1:0-4418 GCF_019733245.1 Streptomyces sp. WAC04114 | reverse complement strand
GCACGTGCCCTCCTCACAGCCGCACAAAACGCAGCACCGGGGGCGCCCGCCCCCGGTCCTGCGTTTTGTGCGGCTGTGAGGAGGGCACGTGCCCGGCCGGAGCCCCGTACGGGCCGGGAAGCCGGCACGGTGTGGTGTCCGCGCTCTCGCCGCAGGTGCCGAGGTGTCCGCGCGGGGCCGGTTGCTCGCCGTGCGGCTGCTCGTGGCGGGTGGCCGCCCGGACGACGCAGGCGGCGTCGCATCCGTCGTCGGCGCGTGTCCCGTCGTACCGGTGGAGGTCTGCGGCCACGGGTGCGCCGGCCGCTCCCGTGCCCCACGCCCCGGGCTGCGGAGCGGCGATGCCGAGTGTGGTCAGCACCGCCAGGACGACGACGGCCAGCGCCGCGCCGACGGGGGAGTGGGGCCGGGTGGCGCGGTCGGCGGACGCCGCGTGCACGGTGTGGCGCACCCTCCCCCCTCTCTCGTCGTGGTGTGCGGACCGGGCCCGCCTCCGGGTCAGGGCTCGATCAGTCCGGCGCGGATGGCGTAGCGGGTCAGGTCGAGGCGGTCGCGCAGGCCGAGCTTCTGCAGCAGGTTGGCGCGGTGGCGCTGGACGGTCTTGATGCTGATGAACAGCAGGTCCGCGATCTCCTTGGAGGAGTGGCCCTCGGCGACCAGCTTGAGAACCTCCTCCTCGCGGGGGGTGAGGATCTGATCGGGCGTCTCGTCCCCGTGGCGGGCCCGGTCGAGGTAGTTGCGGATCAGGGCGGTGACCGCGCCGGGGTACAGGAAGGGCTCGTCGCGCATCGCGGCCCGGCAGGCGGCGACCAGGTCCCGGTCGGCCACGGACTTCAGCACGTACCCGCTCGCGCCGGCCTTCAGGGCTTGGAAGAAGTACTGCTCGTTGTCGTGCATGGTGAGCATCAGGATCCGCAGGCCCGGCTTGAGAGCGGCCAGTTCGCGGGCTGCCTGGAGTCCGGTCAGACGGGGCATGGCGATGTCGAGCACGGCCAGGTCGACCTCGCTGGTGCGGGCCAGTTCGATGGCCTCGGCTCCGTCACCGGCCTCGGCGACCACTTCGAGGTCCGGCTGCTGGTCGAGGATGAGCCGCACACCGCGCCGGACCAGTGCGTGGTCGTCGGCGAGCAGGACGCGGATCGTGCTCGATGGCGTCGGGGCGGGCGTGGTCGTGTCGGACATGGTCAGGGCTGCTTCCTCGCGACGGGCGCGGTGAGCTGGACGCGGGTGCCGGCGTGGGGTGCCGGGGTGATCTCCAGGCTGCCTTCGACGAGCAGGGCGCGCTCGCGCATGCCGCGGATGCCGGCGCCTTCACGGGGCGCCTCGATGCCACTGCCGTCGTCGGTCACCGTCAGCACCACGCTGTCGTCGGCGCGGCGCAGGGCGACCGTGACCCGCCCGGCGTCCGCGTGGCGGGCGACGTTGGTCAGCGACTCCTGGGCGACGCGGTAGAGGACCAGCTCCGTCTCCGGCGGCAGAGCGGGCAGGTCGGCATCGAAACGGCGCGTGACCAACAGCCGGGTGTGCGTGGCGAAGTCCTCGCTGAGCGAGGTCAGCGCGCTCACCAGACCCAGGTCGTCCAGCACTCCGGGGCGCAGGCGGCGCACCAGACGACGGACCTCGTCGAGGCTCTCCCGGGTGATCTCCTGCAACTCCTGCAGCTCCTCGCGCAGCGGCTCCGGCGCGTCGTCCGCGGAACGCTTGAGCCCCAGCAGGATCGCGGTCATGCTCTGGCCGACCTCGTCGTGCAATTCCTGGGCGATGCGCCGGCGTTCCGCCTCCTGGGCCAGCAGGGCCCGGGCGCTGCTGGTGACCCTCTCCTGCTCCAGCCGCTCCAGCATGGCGTTGAACGTGCGGATCACCTCCGCGACACCCCCACCGCCGGAAGCGGGCAGGCGCTGCCCGGGACGCAGCAGGTCCACGGTGGTCATCAGCTTGGTGAGCCGGTCCAGCGGGGCCAGTCCGAGCCGCAGCAGCGCGGCGTTAGCGACGAGCATGACGGCCAGGCCGCCGACCAGGATGAACGCCTCGGTCAGCAGCACCGGCACGGAGACGGTCACCGGAGCCCACAGCAGCAGGGCCGTGGCCGTGCCCAGCACCACGGCGTTGAGGGCGAAGATCCGCCAGAACAAGGACACCGTCCCCGCGCCTCCCCTTCTACGAACTCGGTCTCACCTCCACTGTCGGCCATCGCGGAGCCCACCGCGTTCGCGGCCCGGGCACTGAGCAAGCCTGCGTTCAGGCTGTCCCCTCACCGCGCCCCCGTCCATGGGACCTGGCCCCCATTTCCACGGGCACGCACCACCCATGGCGCGGCCGCATGGGTCCCTCGACCCGGTGCAAATGGGGCCCGCGCCCGATGGGTATCCGCCGCGCGCCCGGCCAGAGTGGAGAACACACGACCACCCGACAGCGGACGGGCGGTCCGGCAACGCCGCCGGGCCGCCCGCCGCGCATGACCGACCCGCGCCGCCGCGCACCCGCCGTATGCCGCCGAGAAAGAGACCGACCATGTCGCTCGATGTCACCCGGATCGAACCCCACCCCCACGAGGCCCGCCGGCGCCTGGAACACGCCCGCACCTCGCGGCTGGCCCAGCTGCGTGCCCTCGACGAGAGCGAGCGCAGCACGGACGATCACCTGCTGTCCGCGCAGAAGACCGCGATGGAACGGGTCCTCGAAGAGATCGAGGAAGCCTTCGCTCGCATCGACGACGGTACCTACGGGACCTGCGTGGGCTGCGCGAAGCCCGTGCCCGCGGAGCGGCTCGAGATCCTGCCCTACACCCGCCACTGCGTCGCCTGCCAGCGCCGCGCGGCCTGACCCTCCCGTACCGACCTCCTACGCCCTGCCGCAAAGGGGTGACGTGGTGAACCACCAGACCATCGACGAGAGCACGACGCACCTGTCGGCCGAGGACCTCGCGGCGCTGCGCGAGAACCTCCACGAGCAGCGCCTGTTCCGCCAGGAGCAACTGTGCCTGCTCGCCGGCCCGGTCACCTCCCGGGCCGAGGACCGGATCCGGCAGCGGGCCGCCGCGCAGATCGAGGTCCGCGTCAAACTCGCCGCCTCCGCCCGCATGGTCCTCACCGACGTCGAAGCAGCCCTCACCCGCATGAACGAGGGCTCCTACGGCACCTGCCACCTGTGCCGGCGCCCGGTCGAACGGGAACGGCTCATGATCGTGCCGCAGGCCCGCTACTGCGCCCGCTGCCAGCAGGTCAAGGAGGCACAGCCATGACCGACGCCCACGACCCGGCCGGTCACGTCGCCCGTCACCGGCCGTGGCCCTTGTGCCGGAGTTGCTGCGGCATCGCCCTGGACATGGGCAGCGCCCGCACCCGCGTCTGGCTCGCCGGCAAGGGCACGGTCGTCGACGTGCCCACCGTCACCTTCCCCGGCACCGGCGCGGTCCACCCCGTGCAGCGCGGGACCATCATCGACACTCCGGGGTGTTCCCGGATGCTGCAGCGGCTGCTCGGTCACCGGTTGCCACGCTTCACCCGGCCCATGGTCATCGTCACCACGCCGGTCCTGGACGGCGTCGCCTACCGCACCCGGGCCCGCGCCGCCGTCGAGGTGCTTCGGCCGCGCAGCGTCCTCACCGTGCCCAGCGCCCGGAGCATCGCCCTGGCCGCCGACGCGGACCTGTCCCGGCCGCAGTTGGTGGTGGACATCGGCGCCCATCTCACCGAGGTGGTCCTGCTGTGCGACGGCGCCGTCACCGACGCGCACCGAACGGCCGTGGGCACCAGCGACCTCGACGAGACGACCACGCCCGAGCAACTCGTCGAGGCGGTGGTCGCGATGCTGACCGCGATCCGCCGCCAGGACCGCACCTCGCTCAGCGCCGGAGCCCTGCGACGCGGCCTCCTCCTGGCCGGCGGGGGAGCCCTGCGCCCCGACATCACCCACCCCCTCACCGCTCGCCTCAAGGCGCCGGTGCGCATCGTCCCGGCCCCGCACAGCGCGGCCGTCCGCGGCGCCGCGAGGTTCCTCCAGGCCGCCCACACCCACCCCTCGGCCTCCGCGGCCCTCCCGCCCGTCGCCCGGCCCCACTAGGCCGTGGCCGCAAAGTCCCGCCTGCCCCGCGACGCCTGGCACGCGCCCCCGAGCTCTCGACTCCGCTCGAGCAGGGGGTACCCCCACTCGCCGCACCGGGCGAAGCCCCAAGTACGTCCGGTACGAGGGACTCCGCCCGGCACGCCGAGAGCACGCACCAGACGCCGCGGGACCCGCCCTCCGGGCGGACGACGGGACTTTGCGGACCCGGCCTGGGACGGCCCCGAACGTGCCGCGCGCCGACGCCCGTTTCGCGATGAACCCTGGTCCGCCGCGCCCTGCCCTCGGGCCCGGCCGGCCCCGCACACGCCGTGTCCACCGCCGAAAGGAGGAGCCATGCCCGGCCGCACGCCCCCGCC
>NZ_JAIGQA010000312.1:0-4512 GCF_019733245.1 Streptomyces sp. WAC04114 | reverse complement strand
GCCCACCGGCACGCCCCAGTACGACCGCACCGGCACCGGCACCGGCACCGGCACCGGCGCCGGTGCCGGTGCCGGTGCCGGTGCCGGTGCCGGTGCGGTCGTACTGGGGCGTGCCGGTGGGCGGGGTGAAGCCCGGCATCGAGGTGACCGTGGCCTGGTCGTGCACGGACGGCGGCCCCGCCGTGGGCGGCTGGTGCTTGTCGAGCGAGGGCGTGTCCTGCGGGGGTGCCCACGGGTCGTGGCCGGCGCCTCCGCCTCCGCCTCCGTCGGGCTGCGTCGCGTCCGTCATCCTGTTCCCCCCTGGGTCGATCGTGTGGTCATGCTACGGGGCGGTTCGGCGCGTGCCACAGTGCGGGTGCGTGGGGGCCGGTCGCGCCCACGCGGGCGGCGCCGCACGGCGGTACCGTCCCGCGCACTGCAGGAAGGCGCTGCACCGCACGGCATACGATGAATTCGCGTCAATCGATCAGCCGATCACCCGCGCCCCGCCCGCCTCGCGCCGGCAGCGGCGCCGTTCCGGGGAGGAACCCTTGACCGAGCATCTTGTCGACCCCCGCGCCCCACGCGACGTGAAGGCCTTCATCGCCGGACTGCCCAAGGCCGAACTGCATGTGCACCACGTGGGATCCGCCTCCCCCCGGATCGTCTCCGAGCTGGCCGCGCGGCACCCCGACTCGAAGGTGCCGACCGATCCCGAGGCGCTGGTCGACTACTTCACGTTCACCGACTTCGCGCACTTCATCGACGTGTACCTGTCGGTCGTCGACCTGATCCGCACCCCGGAGGACGTACGGCTGCTGACCTACGAGGTGGCCCGGGACCTGGCCCGGCAGCAGGTGCGGTACGCCGAGCTGACCATTACGCCCTTCTCGTCCACCCGGCGCGGCATCGACGAGCGGGCCTTCATGGACGCGATCGAGGACGCCCGCAAGGCCGCCGAGGCCGATTTCGGGACCGTGCTGCGCTGGTGCTTCGACATCCCCGGCGAGGCGGGTCTGGAGGCCGCCGAGGAGACGACCCGGCTCGCCACCGACGACCGGCTGCGCCCCGAGGGCCTGGTCTCCTTCGGTCTCGGCGGGCCCGAGATCGGTGTCGGGCGGCCGCAGTTCAAGCCGTACTTCGACCGGGCGATCGCCGCGGGGCTGCACTCCGTACCGCATGCCGGGGAGACGACCGGCCCGCAGACGGTGTGGGACGCGCTGACCCACCTGCGGGCCGAGCGCATCGGGCACGGCACCAGCTCCGCGCAGGACCCGAAGCTGCTCGCGCACCTCGCCGAGCACCGGATCGCACTGGAGGTGTGCCCGACCTCGAACATCGCCACCCGCGCGGTCCGCACCCTCGACGAGCACCCGATCAAGGAGTTCGTGCGGGCCGGGGTCCTCGTCACCATCAACTCCGACGACCCGCCCATGTTCGGCACGACCCTGGAGAACGAGTACGCGGTGGCCGCCCGGCTGCTCGACCTCGACGAGCGGGGCCTGGCCGAGCTGGCGAAGAACGCCGTCGAGGCGTCCTTCCTGGACGCGGCGGGCAAGGCCCGGATCGCCGGCGAGATCGACACCTACACCGCCCAGTGGCTCGCCCGGTGACGCCCGCTCCCGTCGCGGTGGCCCACCGGGGCGACCCCTACCGCGTTCGTGAGAACACCGTCGCCTCGCTGCGCTCCGCCCTGCGCCGGGGCGCGGACGCGGTGGAGATCGACGTACGGCTCACCCGGGACGGCGTGCCGGTGCTGCTGCACGACGCGACGCTGAAGCGTCTATGGGAGCACGAACGGCCGGTGAACGCGCTGTCCTTCGAGGAGGTGCGCGGGCTGACCGGCGGCGGGGTGCCGGCCCTGGCCGAGGCACTGGCCGCTACCGACGGGCACCGGCTGATGATCGACCTGCCCGGGTCGCCCGAGGTGCGGGCGGTGCGCCGGATCATGGGCGTGGTGGAGGAGGCGGGGGCGGCGGAGCGCGTGTACTACTGCGCGGGCGCCGACGCCATGCTCGCCGTGCGGGCGGTGGATCCGGGCGCCGAGATCGCCCTCACCTGGACGACGCTGGCCCCGCCGCGGCCCGTCCTGCTGGAGGCGGTCCGCCCGCGCTGGCTCAACTACCGGTTCTCCCTGGTGGACCGCCCCCTCGCCGAGCGCGTGCACCGCGACGGGTATCTGGTGTCCGTCTGGACCCCCGACACCCGCCGCTCCATGCGCCGGCTGCTGGAGGCGGGTGTGGACTCGATCACGACGAACCGTGTCGATGTGCTGTGCGCTGCACGCGCGAGCGCTGCGGCGCCTTCGCCGGATCGGCCGGGGTCGCGCGCGTGACGTACCGCGGCACCGGCGCGCTGTCCGTGCCGGTGCCGCGACGAGCCCAGCTGTCTTGCTACCGGGCGGCTCGACTGCGCCTCTCGCGTCCTGTTCCGGCGGCCGTCAGTCCCTGGTCAGTGCCTGCCCGAGCTCGGCCCGCCGCCGGATGCCCAGCTTCTTGTACGTGCTGGTCAGATGGGTCTCGACGGTGCGCCGGGCGAGGTGCAGGAGGCCGGCGATCTCCGCGTTCGTGCGGCCGTCGGCGGCCAGGCGGGCGATGCGCAGCTCGCTTCCGGTGAGGGAGCCGGAGCCGGTGCGGACGGTGGCGGCGCGGCGGGCCCCGCCTTCGCGCAGGGCCGCCTCCGCGAGGGTCCGCAACCGGACCGCGCCCAGGCGTTCGGCCTTCCGGGCCGCCGTTCGCAGGCACTCCCGGGCCCGGGCGCGCTCCCCGGCGGCGGTGAGCTGCCGGCCCTGCGCGAGCAGCGCGGCGGCCAGCTCCCCCTGCGCGGCGGCCGGCGCGTCCGTGAGGATTCCTACGGCCTCCTCGGCCAGCGCCAGACCCCGGCGGCCGCCGGTGACCGTGCCGAGCACCCTGAGGGACCGGCCGACCGTACGGGGTGTGTTCCACACCCGGGCCAGGCGCAGCTCCTCCTCGGCCAGGGCGAGCGCCTCCCGGGGACTGCCCAGGGCCAGGCGGCACTCGGCGGCGGCGGAGCGCCACGGGGTGACGACCGGGCTGACCACGTCGCGGGCCGTCTGGCGGCGGCCGCACTCCAGGAAGTCGACCAGCGCCCCGGCCGTGTCACCCGCGGCGGCCCGCTGCACGCCCCGCGCGTAGAGGAACCGGTTCAGCTCCCAGTTGTCGGGCGCCTCGCGCAGGTCGAAGCCGTCCGCGAGGCGCCGGGCCTCCTCGGCGCGGCCGGTCTCCACGAGGGCGATCAGCGTGGTGGCGTGGACGTTGGAGGGCCCGCGGGCGGGGGCGGGCCGTTCGGCGGGCAACAGCGCGTACTCGCCGCGTGCGGCGGCGATGTCGGCCCGGGTGCTGAGCAGGGCGGCGTGCATCGGGTGCAGCAGGTCGGGGCGCTGGCCGGCCAGTCCGCGGTCCACGAGGCGGTCGGCCTCGTCGAGTTCGTCGGCCCACTGGGCGACCGCGGCGGCCGTGCCCAGCAGGAACGGCTCGGTCAGCGGGTGGGCCGGCTCGGCGAGCAGCGCCCGCACCTGCCGCATCGCGTCGTCCGCCGAGGTCAGTGCGGCCGTGGCCGCGTACCGCACGAGCAGCGCCCGGGCGGCCGGGCCGACGAGCTCCGGGGAGTGTTCGGCGGTGTCGGTCAGGCAGCGGTACACGTCCTGGCGGACCGTCTGGTCCTGGTCGGACAGCAGGGCGGACGCGGTCTGGAGCGTGGCGCCCAGGTCGGGGTGCCCGGAGAGCTGGCCGTCCATCGTGCGCAGCACCTCGACGGCGGCCCGGGTCCGGCCGCGTCCGGCCAGTGCGGTGCCGAGGGCGACGGCGGCCCGCACCCGGTCCTGCGGCGTGCCGTGCAGTCGAAGTGCCTCGGTGAGCCGGCTCATCCCGGCCGAGGAGTCCCGCCCCGCGCACTCCAGGGACCCGAGCTCGGTCAGGATCCGCTGCCGGTGGTCCTCCGGGAGCGGCTCCTCCAGTGCCCTGCGCAGGAACACGACGGCCTGGTCGGAGCGGCCGTCGCGCAGGGCGAGGGCGGTGGCGTCGCGCAGCACGGCCGGGGCCCAGGGGGCGCCCACGGGGCCGGACAGCAGCAGGTGCCCGGCCACCGTCCCGGTGGGGGCTCCGCGGTGCAGCATCGCCTCGGCGGCGGCCCGGTGCACCGCGCGCCGCCGGGTGTCGGGGACGCCGGTGAGGACGGCGTCCCGCAGCAGCGGATGGGCGTAGCGGGGGTGCCCGTCGGGGCCAGGGCGCAGGACGCCGAGCCCGGTCATCGCGGTGAGCCAGCCCGCCACCCGGGCCGGATCGGCCCCGGCGACCTCGGCCAGCAGCCCGGCCCCGCCGGGGCCGCCGCCCGGACGCGTGGTGCCGCCGCCCGGTTCCCCCGTGGTGCCGCCGCCCTGCCCTTCTTCGAGCACGGCGAGGACCCGGGCGACCTCGGCGGTGGCGGGTCCGGCGCTGTCCAGCCACCAGTGCACGGCGGCCGGGTAGGAACCGGGGTAGAGGGCGGCGGCACCACGGGGGAACCGGGCGGCGG
>NZ_JAIGQA010000311.1:0-4521 GCF_019733245.1 Streptomyces sp. WAC04114 | reverse complement strand
CCCGGGCACCGGCCCCTCCCCACCGCATCGTTCGACGCCGGCCCGTCCCGGCCAGTTCCCCCGGGCGGCGGGCGCGCGACGCGCACGAGGGGTGTGCGGCGGACACCCGCACGACCACGGACCGGCGCCCGCGCGCCGCTTCTGCTTCACCGGAGAGAGGGCGGCTCCCTCAGAGGGGAGCGCCGGCCGGGAGCACCTGCTGGGCGCTATGCGGGCCGCGGCGCCGCCGTGCTCGCCCGCTCCACCAGCCGCGTCGACAGCTCCGTCCGCGTGCTCTCCGGATGATGGCCGTCCATCATGCGCAGCAGCGACCGCAGGGCCGTCGCGGCCATCTCGGACAGCGGCTGGCGCACGGTGGTCAGCGCGGGGGAGGCCCAGCGCGCCTCGGGCAGATCGTCGAAGCCCACCACACTGAAGTCGTCGGGGACCCTCAACCCCCTTTCGGCCAGGGCCTCGTAGACCCCCAGCGCCATCCGGTCCGAGCAGACGAAGACCGCGGTCGGCGGCTCGGGCAGGTCGAGGAGTTCCAGCGTGCGGCGGTGGGCGACGCCCTCGTCGAAGCCGGCGTGCCGGAGGTACTCGGCGCGGTGCCGGATCCCGGCCGAGGCCAGCGCCGAGCGGTACCCGGCGACCCGGGCGCTGCTGCACATCGTGCGCCGGTGGCCGGCGACGACGGCGATCCGCTCGTGGCCCAGGGACAGCAGGTGCTCCGTGGCCGTCAGCCCGCCCTGCCAGTTCGCCGCCCCCACCGAGACGACGCCCTCCGGCGGTTCCCGCACCGGGTCGATCATCACGAACGGGATGCGGTGCTGCTCCAGCCACGCGTACTGCGAGTCACTCAGCTCGGCCAGGTTGAACAGGACCCCGGAGGAGCCCCGGGTGACCAGTTTGTCCAGCCAGCCGCGCTCCGGGCGGCCGACCCGGGAGCGGGTCAGCGCCGCCGACACCACGACCTCCAGGCCGGCGTCGTGCGCCGCCTCCTCCACACCGTGCAGCACCGCCCCCGACCAGGAGCTCTCCAGCGAGTGCACGACCAGGTCGACCAGCCGGGGTGCCTTCGCCGCGTCGAAACGGGGTCTGCGCACGTAACCGAGCCGGTCGAGCGCCTCGGTCACGCGGCGGCGGGTCTCGGGTGCCACGTCCTCACGGCCGTTGACCACCTTCGACGCGGTCGGCACGGACACCCCCGCCTCGCGCGCTACGACCGCCAGTGTCGGACCGGCCGCCACGCTCGCACTCGCCGTACGGACCATCGGGGAACCCACCTCTCAGGCCCGCCCGTGGGCCGTGGAAAGTTTCGACCAGCGCTGCCCACGGCGGTCACGAGGTCCGGCCGGGCAGAAAGCGCTTCCTAATGTAAGTGCGGCGCAGGACGGCGGGAAGGGAAAGGGAATCCGTCGCTTCACGCCGGTCAAAACTTTCGAAACCCCGAACAGCGCCCTCAGCCGGGTGTGCAGCCGGGTGGGCGGCTGGGTGCGCCGCGCGACTGAACACACCGCGTGACTGAAGAGGTTCCGTGACCGTGCACGCAGTGTGACCGCGTAACCCGAACAGCCCTCTCACCCGCTCGTCCGCCGGAATACCGGAACACAATGAGTTGCTCTGATCTTCACGGTGCACGAGCGCGGTGAGGAGGCTGGTGAACGCATGACGGCAGACCAGGCAGACCCCGTGGTGAGCACGCCCCATGGCGCCCTCCGGGGCCGGTACGAGCGCGGTGTCGCGGTCTTCCGCGGCATCCCGTACGCGGCCCCGCCCTTCGGCCCTCGCCGCTTCCGCCCGCCCGTGCCCCTGCCGCCCTGGGACGGTGTCCGCGACGCCGGCGCCTTCGGCCCCACCCCTCCGAAGCCGCCGTACTCCGACGCCTTCGCCCACTACCTGTCCGACCCCGTCGTGCCCGGCGACGACTGCCTCAACCTCAACGTCTGGACCCCGCAGCCCGACCCCGCAGCCCGGCTCCCCGTGCTCGTCTGGCTCCACGGCGGCGCCCTGACCAGAGGATCTTCGGCGGTACCCGTCTACGACGGGCATGCCTTCGCCCGTGACGGCGTGGTCTGTGTATCCATCAACTACCGGTTGGGCGTCGAGGGCTACGGACTGTTCCCGGACACGCCCCCGAACCCCGGCCTGCGCGACCAGATCGCCGCCCTGACCTGGGTCCACGAGTCGATCGAGGCCTTCGGCGGCGACCCCGGCCGCATCACCCTCTTCGGCCAGTCCGCGGGGGCGATCAGCATCGGCGCCCTCATCGCCGCACCGCAGACCCAGGGGCTGGTCCGCCGTGCCGTCCTGCAGAGCGGGCCGCCCGAGGCGTCCGAGCGGGCCAAGGTGCGGCGCATGGTCCGCCGGATGGCCTCCCGGCTGAAGATCCCCGCCACCGCCGAGGCCTTCGCCGCCGTCGACCGCGACCTGCTGCTGCGCACCCAGGCCGAGGTGGGCAAGCGGAGCAGCCCGGTGGTCGGCGGTCCCGCGTTCGGCCTGGTCATCGACGGCGACGTCGTCCCCCGCGATCCGCTGGAGGCCCTCACGGACGGCGGCGCGGCCCCCGGCGTGGAACTGCTGCTGGGCTGGACCCGCGACGAGTACCGGCTCTGGCTGGTGCCGGGCGGGCTCCTGGAGCGCGTCGACCGACTCGGAGCCGTCGCTCTCGCGGGTGCCATGGCCCGCTGCCACTGCGGTAGCGAGGTCCCCCGCGGCTACCGCACCCTGCACCCCGAGGCGGGCACGGCGGAGATCGTCGGACAGCTCGTCACCGACCACCTGCTCCGCATCCCCCTGCACCACCTGGCCGACGCCCGCACGGAGCCGTCGTACGTCTACGAGTTCGCCTGGCCCTCGAACCTGCCCGACCTCGGCTCCTGCCACGCCCTGGAGCTGGGCTTCGTCTTCGACACCGGGGACGTCGCCGAGTCCCGGAAACTGGCGGGGGAGGGCGCGCCCCAGGAGCTGGCGGACGCCATGCACGCGGCCTGGGTGCGGTTCGCCACGGACGGCGACCCCGGGTGGGAACGCTGGGACGACGCGCACCCGGTGCGGGTGTTCGGAGACCGCGCGCCGGACGCCGAGAACGGGCTCGCCTACACCGCCCTCGGCCCCCGGGACCGCGAACTCGCCCTCTGGAAGGCCGACGCCCTCACGCCTGCGGACCCCGTACCCACGGTGGTCCCGGCCGGCCTCTCGCCCACCCGCAGCGCCGAACTGCGGTCAGCGGTACGGCGACTCCGCCGCAGCGGCGCCCTGCGGCGTCACTGACGGGGCGCACACCGGGGCACCGGCCGTGCCGCCGGCGCGACGGGGGCGGGCCCACCGAATCCCGCACCATCACGTGCATGCCCAACCCGGCGTGGGCCATGTGCGCGAACGAGGGGCCGGTGGTGTCCTCCAGGACGAAGGCGAGGGTGGGCGTGCCGGCCTCGTCTCTCCGGGCGCCGGTCCGCGCCCACCGTGTGCGGTGCGCCGGGTTACGCCGCTCCCAGAGCCCCCGCGATGCCCGCGATGCCGTCCGGCCCCACGCGGCAGCAGCCGCCGATCAGCCGGGCCCCCGCCTGCTGCCAGCCCTTCACCTGGCCGGTGGTGAAGGTGGAGCGGCCGGACCAGGCGCGCGCCTCGGCGTCCCAGGTCTCGCCGCTGTTGGGGTAGACGACGACCGGCTTGCCGGTGACGCGCGCGGCCGTCGCCGCCGCGGCCTCCACGTCCTGCGGCGCACAGCAGTTCACCCCGACCGCGATCACCTCGTCCGCCTCCGCGGCCAGGGCGAAGGCCTCCTCCAGCGGCTGCCCGGCGCGCGTGCGGTCACCGGCGACGGAGTACGTCAGCCAGGCCGGCACCCCGAGCCCGCGCACCGCCCGCAGCAGGGCCGCGGCCTCGTCGGCGTCCGGGACCGTCTCCAGCGCCAGGACGTCGGGCCGGGCCGCGGCCAGCACCTCCAGGCGCGGCCGGTGGAAACGTTCCAGCTCGTCCACGCTCAGCCCGTAGCGCCCCCGGTACTCCGAGCCGTCCGCGAGCATCGCCCCGTAGGGACCGGCCGACGCCGCCACCCACAGGGGCCGTGCGACGGCCGCCCGCCGGGCCGCCTCCCGGGCCGACTCCACGCTCAGCGCCATGAGTTCGGCTGCCCGGTCACGGCTGATCCCGCGCCCCGCGAACCCCTCGAACGTGGCCTGGTAGCTGGCGGTGATCGCCACGTCCGCCCCCGCCCGGAAGTAGGCGAGGTGCGCCTCGGTCACCGCCTCCGGCTGTTCGGCGAGCAACCGCGCCGACCACAGCTCGTCACTCAGGTCGTGCCCGGCGGACTCGAGCTGGTTGGACATGCCGCCGTCGAGGACGACCGTCCCGGCGGCGAGGGCTTCGGCGAGGGTGAGGGTGCTGGTCATGCCGTTGACGGTAGTCGAGAACCGGCGGCGCACCCCAGCCGTGTATGTCCAGTACATGAACAGATCGACCAGCATGTGGGACGCCGGGTTACGATCACCGCCCTCCCCTCCGATCACGGCCCTCCCCCCTCCGCTCGTACAGGAACAC
>NZ_JAIGQA010000310.1:0-4546 GCF_019733245.1 Streptomyces sp. WAC04114 | reverse complement strand
CTCCCCGTCCCCGAGCCCCTCGACCGACCCGAGCCCCTCCGCGGAGCCGAGCCCTTCGACCAGTACGGACCCCTCCGGCACGACCGGCGGCGACGGCACCTCGACCACGGGCGGCACCTCCACGGACCTCGACGGCGGCAGCCTGGCCTCCACCGGCGCGGGCGGCATCGGCCTCCTCCTGGCGGCGGCGGCCCTGCAAGCGGTGGGCTTCGCGGCGTTCCGCCTCGCCCCCCGCCTGAAGCTCCGCTCACGCGACAACGCCTGACGTCCCGCCACGGAGACCGCCCGCACCCGGCTTCCGGGGGCGGGCGGTCTCCGTTTCGTTTTGCGGAACCTTTGCCCGGGGCCGGGCGTTGGGTGGGGTGTGCGCGCGTCAGCGGGTGCGCCAGGTGAGGCCTACTAGTACCGAGGTGACGTCAATGGCAGTGTGGGACCGGCTCAAGGACCAGGCCAAGGCTCTCCAGCAGGGGCAGGGCGGTCGGGGCGCGGCGACCGGTGGGCACGGCAGCGGTGGGCACGGCGGCGGTGGGTCGAGGTCCGGTGGTGGCGGCAAGGCCCAGCTGGTCGGTCTGCTGAAGACGCAGCTCGGGTCGTTGAAGAACGAGTTGAAGAGCGGTGCGTACCGGGACGCCAGCATGGCGATGTGCGCCCTGGTCGCGGCCGCCGACGGGAACGTGGACCCGGCCGAGCGCCAGCAGGTCGAGTCGATGATCCTCAGCAACGACGTCCTGCAGAACTTCCCGCCGGAGCAGCTGCGGACGCGATTCAACAAGCATGTGGACCAGCTGACCGCCAACTTCCAGTACGGCAAGTCGGAGGCCATGCAGGAGATCGCCAAGGCCGCCAAGAAGCCCACCGAGGCCAGGGCCGTGATCCAGACCGGCATGGTCATCGCCGGTGCGGACGGCCACTTCTCGCAGGCCGAGGCGACGGTCCTGCGCGAGGCCTGTGCGACGTTGGGGGTGAATCCCGCCGAGTTCCAGCTCTGAGCCGAGCGGCGAAAGCCGGCCGCTCAGGGAGCGCGCAGGGCGTCCACGGCCAGGCGGGCCGCCGTGCCGATGACGGCGTCGGCGGCGGGCAGGAGCGCGGAGGTGCGGGCCGTGCGGGTGAAGACGGCGACGGCGTAGCGGCCCCCGTCGGGGTACTCGACGACGCCGACCTCGTTGCGCACGGTCGGCAGGCTGCCGGCTGCGACGCCGCCGTCCGCTTCAGCGACGGCACGGCGGGCAACCTCCTGATGCGCGACGTCGGGGGCCCCGCCGGGCTCACCGCCTACCTGCGCGGGCTCGGCGACGCCACGAGCCGGATGGACCACTACGAGCCCGAACTGCACGACGTGCCGCCGGACGACTCCGCCGACACCACCACCCCGCAGGCCATCGCCTCCGACTTCCGCGAGCTGCTCCTGGGCACCGCCCTGCCCGTCCGCGAACGCCGGCTCCTCATGGGCTGGCTCTCGCGCAACGCCACCGCCGTCGGCGCCCGCCGCATCCGGGCCGGGCTCCCCGGGGACTGGAAGGTGGCCGACAAGACCGGCACCGGCGACTACGGCCGGGCCAACGACGTCGCCGTCGTCCACCCGCCCCGCAGCGAGCCGATCGTCCTGGCCGTCATGACCGACCGGCCGGGCCGCGACACCGAGCCCTCCGACGCCCTGATCGCCGAGGCGACCCGGCGGACCGTCGCCGCGCTGAAGCTCCCGGGGCTCCACGGGCGCCCGTCGCCGTCTATAACGGGGCCATGATCTATCACGTCGTACCGCGCACCGTCTGGACCACCGTCACCGGCCCCACCTACGCGCCCGGCTCGCTCGCCGAGGAGGGCTTCGTGCACTGCTCCCCGGACGAGGCGACCACGCTGGCCGTCGTCGACGCCTTCTACCGGGACGCGCCCGGACCCCTGCTGGTGCTCGCCCTCGACGAGGCGCGGCTCACGGCCCGGGTGGAATGGGAGGCGGCGGCCCCGGCCCCGCCGCCCGGGGTCTCCGTGGACACGCTCTTCCCCCACGTGTTCGGCCCCCTCGACCGGGACGCCGTCGACCACGTCCTCGAGGTGCGGTTCGACGGAGAGGGGCGGGCCTCGGAGTTGCGTACGGCAGGATGACCGGGTGATCGAACAGAATTCCACTCCGGCCGCCCCCGGGCCCGTCCTGCGCCCCGTCCGGGGAGCCGCCCGCTGCGCCATCGCGGCCCTCGCCCTGGCCGCGGTCGCCTGGGCGGCCCGGGCGGTCTGGCACCTCCGGCTCTCCGCCGCGGGGGAGCCGGCGTCCGGCCCGCCCGACCAGGGCGACGGAGTGCACCGTCCGCTGAACGCGCTGGAGGACTCCTACCACCTGGTCGCCTCCGTGGGCGCCGCCGTCACGGCCGTCTGCGTGCTGGCGTTCCTGTTCTGGCTGGACCAGGTGCGGGACAACGCCAAGGCCCTGTCGGGCACGGCCCCGCGCTACGGCTATCCCTGGCTCTGGCTGGGCTGGATCGTGCCCGTGGTGAACCTGTGGATACCCCGGGGCGTCGTCGCGGACGTCCACCGCTCGGTCTTCCCCGAACGGCGACTGCCCGCCGTCGTGAACTGGTGGTGGGGCCTGTGGCTGGCCGGCCTGGCCGGTGGCGTGGGGATCATCTACGCCGACGACACGGACGAGGTCATCGCCCGTGCCTACAGCGAGGTCTGGCCCCTGCTCGCCGCCGACCTGGTGATCGTGGCCGCGGCCGTGACCGCCGCCCTCATGGTGCACACGCTCACGACGGCCCAGCAGCAGCGCATGGACGAACCGGCCCCGGCGGCATAGGGATCGGCGCCGGTGACATAGGAATCGGCTCCGGCGGAACGGGGGCCCGGGCTCCGGCGGAACGGGGCCCGACGGGGGCCCGGGCTCCGGAGGAACGGGTGGCCCGGCCCTGGCGGAACGGGGCCCGGCCCTGGCCGCCGGAGGCCCGGCCTTGACCGTCTGAGGCCCGCCCCCGGCCGCCTGAAGCCCCCTCCCGGCCGCCTGAGGCCCGGCCCTACCGCGGTTCCCGGCACGGTAGGGATCGGCTCCGGCGGAACAGGGGGCGGCTCCGGCGGAACAGAGCCCGGCTCCAGCGGAACCAGGCCCGGCCCTGGCGGAACAGGCCCGCACCCGACCGCCGGAAGCCCGCCCCCGGCCGCCGGAAGCCCGCCCCGGCCGCCCGAGGCCCGGCCCTACCGCGGTTCCCGGCGCGGCCGGTACACCGACGCGACGAACGACGCGGTCACCCGCACCGGTGCCGCCATCTCCGCCACCCGTGCGCGCAGTTCCGCCGCGTCGACGTGACGGGCGGCCGGGCTCATGGTCACCAGGGCGGCGACCTCCCCGGCCGTCAGGCCCATGGCGTACTCCAGCGGCTCGGCGCGCTCGCGCCGGAAGTGCGCCGCGAGGGTCCGGCGCAGGCGGTCCCCCTTTCCGGGGTCGACGGCCAACATCCCTGCGAACGCGCGCAGTTCGCGCAGATGCCGGGCGGTGGGGGTGACGACCAGCAGCGCGCCGTCCGGGCCGAGGACGCGGTGGAACTCGGGCCCGTTGCGGGGCGCGAAGACATTGAGGACGAGGTCGGCGCAGCCGGTGCGCACGGGCCAGGGCTGCCACACGTCCCAGCCGGCCGCCTCCGCACGGGCATGCGCGCGGGCCGCCGCGCGCAGGGCGGGCACGGAGCTGTCCAGTCCCAGCCCCAGTGCCTCGGGGAGGGCGTCCAGGACGGCCGCGAGGTAGTGGCCGGTGCCGGCCCCGGCGTCCAGGACGGTGGCGTCCGGCGGGGCCAGTTCCGTGGCGAGTTCCGCGAGGGCGCGGGCCAGCGGGTCGTAGTGCCCGGCGCCGAGGAACGCGGCCCGGCTGCGGACCATGCCGGGGGAGTCGGCGCTCGGTGCCCGCCGATGGCCGGTCAGCAGGCTGACGTAGCCGTGACGGGCGATGTCGAAGGTGTGGCGGCCGGCGCACCGCAGGGCGCCGTCGGTGCGACGCAGGGCGGCCGGGCACAGGGGGCAGGTCAGTACGGACAGGAGTCGGTCGGAAGGCAAGGGTGCTCCTCGGAACGCGGCGCACCGCGGTGGGGCGGGGATGCGCGCGCGGGCGGCGGACGGTGAGGCGTCGGCGCCCGCCGGCCGGCTCGCCGTGAACCGGCAGCCAGGGGGCGGGTACGCCGAGGACGGTGACGTGAGCGACTCACGTCACCGTCCTCACCGCGGCGTCAGAGGAAGCAGTGAGGCAGGGCGTTGCATGCCAGTGCCATACGGCCAGGCTACCGGGCGCCGCCGACCGTCATGTCACGAGCGGACGCGGTGTTGTGCGGCGCCCTCCGTGCCGGTCAGCGGCTGCCGTCCGCCGCCTTCCGTGCCGGTCAGCGGCTGCCGTCCGCCGTCCTCCGGTCCGTGCTCGGGCCGGCCTTCGACGGGACGGGACGTACCGAGGTGGGTGTGGTCGACGGGGTGCGGGACACGGCCGCCGGGTCGGTCGCCTCGTCGGTGACGGGGGTGCCCGGCGCGGACGTGCGGGGGTTGTCGGTGCCCGGCCGGGCACCCCCGTCACCGACGA
>NZ_JAIGQA010000030.1:0-56344 GCF_019733245.1 Streptomyces sp. WAC04114 | reverse complement strand
CCTCCGCCCACCGCGCCCCCGGCCGCACCCGGGCAGCCCGCCCAGCCCGTCGCGGGCGACGCGACCGGCTGGTCCATGGAGGAGCGGCTCTACAACCAGGTGTGGGGCATGTTCGAGGACCTGGCCCGCACCACCGCCGCCTACCGCAGCGCCGTCGACTTCGCCGAGTCGCGCATGGACAAGGAGCTGGAGCAGGTCCTCTCCGACCCGCGCAGCCGGATCGGCGGACAGGGAGACGCCGCCCGCGAGGCGGCCCGGGCCCGGCACACCCAGCTCGTCACCCAGGCCCGCGAGGCCCTCGACCGGGACCTCACCCAGCTCGCGGCCGAGGCCGACGTCGTGGAACCGGCCCTGCCTCCGGCGTTCGCCCGCTGGGACAACCCGGCGTGGCACGCCTACCGGGTGCCGATGGAGATCCCCATGGCCCTGCGCCTGGGCGATCTCCATCTCCCGGAGGCCGACCGGATCCGCATCCCGATGCTGGTCCGGCTGCCGCTGGAGCGGGGCCTGTGGATCGACAGCGGGGCGGCCGGGGCGTCCGACGGTTCGTTCACCGACCCGCACACCATGCGTCGTCTCGCCATGGAGACGGCGGTCGCGCACGCGGCCCGGCTGCTGGCCGTCTACCCGGCGGGCGAGTTCACCGTCCACGTCATCGACCCGGCCGGCTCCGCGGCCCGGCCGCTGGCGCCCCTGGTGCAGAGCGGGGTGCTCGCGGCCCCGCCCGCCCTCGGCGCCGCCGGGGTGGCGGACGTGCTCGGCCGGCTCACCCAGCGAGTCGACCTGGTGCAGATGGCGGTCCGCGGCGGCGCCGCCGACTCGCTCCCGCCCGGGTTCGACACCTCGCAGCAGCTCCTGATCGTCAACGACTTCCCGCACGGTTTCGACGACCGGGCCGTGAACCAGCTGCGCTACCTGGCCGACGAAGGTCCCGCCTTCGGCGTCCACCTGATGATGGTGGCCGACCGGGAGGAGTCCTCCGGCTACGGGCCCCTGCTCGATCCGCTGTGGCGTTCGCTGCTGCGACTGACACCGGTGGCCGACGATCACCTCGCCGACCCGTGGGTCGGTCATGCCTGGACGTACGAGCCGTCGCTCGTGCCGCCCGGCAGCCAGGTCCTCCAGCAGGTGCTCGCCCAGGTCGCGGCAGCCCGCACCAAGTTCATGTAAAGCCCGCTGACCAGGGATTTTGGCCCTTCTTTTGCCAAGCGCTTTACCTGTTCTTGGTGATTCGGTACTGTTGACGGCACGGAGGGGAGTACTCCCTGTCTGCTGCGACGTGCCCGTCAATACGGATCAGGCCAGATCCCGGGGCGTCGGCCCATCATTGGGTGGAAGAGACCTCCGGCAGCGACGACGCTGACATTTGCCGTTACGACTGCCGGAGGCGCAGTGGATGTTTCCGTGACCCTATGGGTCCTGACGATCGTGGGCCTTGCCGCCCTCATCGCGGTCGACTTCTTCATCGGCCGTAAGCCGCACGACGTGTCGATCAAGGAAGCCGGGATCTGGACGGTCGTCTGGATCGTGCTGGCCGCGCTGTTCGGGCTCGGTCTGCTCCTGTTCGGCGGTGGCCAGCCGGCCGGTGAGTTCTTCGCGGGCTTCATCACCGAGAAGTCGCTCAGCGTCGACAACCTCTTCGTCTTCGTCCTGATCATGGCGAAGTTCGCGGTGCCGTCGCAGTACCAGCAGCGTGTGCTGCTGATCGGCGTGCTCATCGCCCTGGTCCTGCGAGCGATCTTCATCGCCGCCGGCGCGGCGATCCTCGCCAGCTTCGCCTGGGTCTTCTACATCTTCGGCGCCTTCCTCATCTACACCGCCTGGAAGCTCATCCAGGAGGCCCGGGCCGACGAGGAGGACGAGGAGTTCGAGGAGAACAAGCTCCTCAAGGCCGCCGAGCGCCGCTTCGGCGTGGCGGACCGGTACCACGGCACCAAGCTGTGGATCGAGGAGAACGGCAAGCGGGTCATGACCCCGATGCTGGTCGTGATGCTCGCGATCGGCACCACCGACGTGCTGTTCGCCCTCGACTCCATCCCGGCGATCTTCGGCCTGACGCAGGACCCGTACATCGTCTTCACGGCCAACGCGTTCGCCCTGATGGGCCTGCGTCAGCTGTACTTCCTCATCGGCGGCCTGCTGAAGAAGTTGGTCCACCTCTCCTACGGCCTGTCGATCATCCTGGGCTTCATCGGCGTCAAGCTGGTGCTGCACGCGCTGCACGAGTCCGGGGTGCACGTCCCCGAGATCAGCATTCCGGTCTCGCTCGGCGTGATCTGCTCCGTGCTGATCGTCACCACGATCACCAGCCTGCGCGCTTCCAAGAAGCAGGCGGCGGCCGAGGCGGCGCAGAGCGAGAGCGGTGGCGCTCCGAAGGACAGCATCGACGTCTGACGGCGTCGAGCGTAGGAACAACCATCACCGGGATCGGTGCTCGGCGAATTGCCGACCACCGGTCCCGGTGCTTGCTTGTTTCCTGAGCGCGTTTCCCGGCCCGGGGACGCCGCGGCCGGCTGGAGGTGCCATGAAGTTCGTGCAGATCATCGAGTTCGAGACCGAGCGTCTGGAAGAGATGCAGCAGGTGCTCGATGAGGCGGGGCAGCGCAACACCGGCCGCGCGGGTGGCCCCACCCACAGCACGCTGCTGAAGGACCGGGACAAGCCCCACCGCTATCTGGCGCTGGTCGAGTTCGAATCGTTCGACGAGGCCATGCGCAACAACGACGACCCCGAGACGACCAAGCTGGCCGAGCGGCTCAACGCGCTCAGCATCGGCGAGCGGGTGTACACCAACTGCGACGTCCTGGACATGCGTGACCTCAAGTAGCCCGACAAGGGTGCCCCCGGGGCCCGGCACGGACGGAATGCGGGGCCCCTGCGGGTCTGCGACCATCTCTGCATGATCGCTAGGATCAGGCGGCTCGCGGCACAGTGGACGACCCTGGTGCCCCTGCTCGCGGCCCTGCTGCTGGTCCTGACCTGGGGACGGGATCTTCCGGTCGCCGTCGTCGCCCTGGTGACCCTGGTCCTCGCGGGAGCCGTCCTGGCCGCCGTGCACCACGCCGAAGTGGTGGCTCATCGGGTCGGAGAACCGTTCGGCTCCCTCGTGCTCGCCGTCGCCGTCACGATCATCGAGGTCGCCCTGATCGTCACCCTGATGGCCGACGGCGGGGACAAGAGCGCGACCCTGGCCCGGGACACGGTCTTCGCGGCGGTGATGATCACCTGCAACGGCATCGTCGGCCTGTGCCTCCTCGTCGCCTCACTGCGGCACGGCACGGCCGTCTTCAATCCGGAGGGCACCGGCGCCGCACTCGCCACCGTCGCGACCCTGGCCACGCTCAGCCTGGTCCTGCCGACGTTCACCACCAGCAAGCCGGGGTCGGAGTTCTCCACCGTCCAGCTGACCTTCGCGGCACTGTCCTCGCTGATCCTTTACGGCCTGTTCGTCGCCACGCAGACCGTGCGGCACCGGGACTACTTCCTGCCGATCACCCGGCATGGAGAGGTGATCACCGCTGAGGAGCATGCCGAGGCTCCGACCGCCGCCACCGCCCGGATCAGCCTGGCCCTGCTGGGCCTGGCCCTGGTCGGGGTGGTCGGCCTGGCCAAGGGGGTCTCACCCACCATCGAGTCCGGGGTGGAGGCCGCCGGGCTCCACCAGGCAGTCGTCGGCGTGATCATCGCGCTGCTGGTATTGCTCCCGGAGACCATCGCCGCGCTGCGCTCCGCCCGCCGCGACCGTGTGCAGACCAGTCTGAACCTGGCCCTCGGTTCGGCCATGGCCAGCATCGGCCTCACCATCCCGGCCGTCGCACTCGCCTCCCTGTGGCTCTCCGGCCCCCTCGTCCTCGGGCTCGGCGCCACCCACATGGTGCTGCTCGCCCTGACGGTGGTGGTCGCCTCGCTGACCGTGGTGCCGGGCCGGGCCACGCCGCTCCAGGGCGGGGTCCACCTGGTGCTGTTCGCGGCGTATCTGGAGCTGGCGATCAACCCGTAGGCGCGCGCGAACGCTCACGTAAGCGTTTGCGCGCGCCGGAAGCGGCACTGCACTGCACGACACGGCGCCGTGCTACCGCCACCCCGGCTCATCCACCCCGGCTCATCCCGCAGCGGCCTCCGCCGCCGCCCCCACCCGCACCGGACGCGTCTCCGGCAGCAACGCGAAGCACCCCAGGCTGAACAGCGCGATCGCCGTGAGATACGCGGCCACACCCCACGGCACCCGGCCGCCCTGCTCGGCCAGGGCAGTCGCCACGATCGGGGTGAGCGCGCCTCCGACGACCCCGCCGAGGTTGTAGCCGACGGCGGCGCCGGTGCAGCGCACCCGCGGCTCGTACAGCTCCGGCAGGTACGCGGCGATCACGGCGAACATCGTGATGAACGCGAGCATCGCCCCGAGGAAGCCGAGGAACATCGGCAGCGGCGCCCCCGTGGAGAGGAGCGCGATCATCGGGAACATCCACAGGGCCGCGGCCGCGCACCCGATCAGGCACAAGGGTCGCCGGCCGAATCGGTCCCCGAGCAGCGCCACCAGCGGGGTGAGCGCCCCCTTCACGAGCACCGCGCCCATGATGCAGGTCAGCATGACGGAGCGGCTCACCCCGAGCCGCTCCGTCCCGTAGGCGAGGGACCAGGTCGTCACGGCGTAGAAGATCGCGTAGCCGATCGCGAGGCCGCCGCCGGTCAGCAGGAGGAGCCGCCAGTGGTCGCGGACGACCTCGGCGAGCGGCACGCGCGCGTGGTCGTCGATCTGGAGGAAGCTGGGGCTCTCGGTGAGCGACGACCGCAGCCACAGCCCCGCGACGGCCAGCACCCCCGCGGCCCAGAACGGCACCCGCCACCCCCACGCGGCGAACTGCGCCTCCGTGAGCGTCGAGGACAGCCCCAGCACCACACCGTTGGCGAGCAGGAACCCCAGTGCGGGCCCGACCTGCGGGAAGCTCGACCACAGCACGCGCCGTTCGGCCGGCGCGTGCTCCACGGCCAGCAGCACCGCCCCGCCCCACTCCCCGCCGAGTCCCAGCCCCTGGAGGAAGCGCAGCAGAAGGAGCAGCAGGGGAGCGGCCACGCCGATCGACTCGTACGTCGGCACACAGCCGACCGCGACCGTGGCCGCCCCGGTCAGCAGCAGGGAGGCGACGAGGACCGGCCGCCGCCCGCGCCGGTCCCCGATGTGCCCGAACAGCACCGATCCGAGCGGCCGGGCCACGAAGCCCACACCGAAGGTGGCGAACGCGGCCAGTGTCCCGGCCACCGGGGAGAAGGTCGGGAAGAACAACGGCCCCAGGATCAGGGCCGCCGCGGTGCCGTAGACGAAGAAGTCGTAGAACTCGATGGCCGTGCCGGCCAGTGAGGCGGCCGCGAGGCGCGGCATGGAGGGTGCCCTTACGGTGCGTACGTCGTGCATGCCGCGTCAACTACCCACCGTGATCGGCGGTTACGGGGGCGCGCGGAGGGGTTGGGGGCCCTCAGTACGTGACCGTGATGCGCCGGGCGGGCCCGTCCACGCGTACGGTGCCGCCGTACGGGATCACCAGTTGCGGATCGGTGTGCCCGAAGTCCACGTCGAAGACGATCGTGCTGTCGGGCGCATAGGTCCGCATGGCGCGCAGTACGGCCTCGCGCTGGTCGGCGGCGTAACGGGCAGCCTGCTCGGGAGTGTTGGGCCGTTCGAAGGACCATGTCTTCGGCCGCCCCATCAGCAGGGCGGGGAAGCGCCCCAGCAGCCCCCGCTCGCCCATGTTCCGCAGGATGTGGAAGACCTCCGTGGCGCTCGGCATGTCCTCGGAGGTCTCCAGGAGCAGGACGCCGCCGTCGTACTCGGACAGGTCGCGCGCGATCTCCCGGTCGGCCATCAGCAGCCAGGCGACGATCTCCAGGCAGCCGCCCCAACTGCGGCCCTCGACCACCCGGTCGGGGTTCACCCAGGTCCAGCCGGACCCGGGCCGGGTCTCCGGCACCGCGTCGAAGGTCGCCGGGTCCGCCCAGTCCCGGTCGATGTCACGCCACCGCTCGGCGGGCCTCAACTCGTACGGACCCGGGGTGAACAGGGCCGCGCGCAGGGACTCGGCCGTCTGCGGGTGCATGGCGCCGGGGCGGCCCAGTTCGCTCATCACGCTCCCGCCGTGGAAGCCGACGATGCCGCACGTGCGCAGGAAGGCGAGCAGGTTCGTGTTGTCGCTCATCCCGAAGAAGGGCTTCGGGTTGGCCCGGATCAACTCCCGGTCCAGGTACGGCAGCACGGTGATCTGGTCGTCCCCGCCGATCGACGCGATGACGGCCTTGATCCTCGGGTCGGCGAAGGCGGCGTGGATGTCGGCGGCCCGCTCCCGGGGCGTGGAGCCCATCGTGCGGGTCGCCGGATACTCGACCGGCTCCAGCCCGTACTCCTTGCGCAGCCGCTCCAGGCCCAGCTCGTAGGGGAGCGGGAAGAGCCCCGGCAGACCGGAGGAGGGCGAGATCACGGCGACGCGGTCACCGGGGGACGGCTTCGGCGGATAGGTCGGGCTGGTCAGGCTCGTCATGCCGGGAGGCTACGGCCCGACGAGCCGCCGGCGCACCGTGATAAACCGGCAGTGAGCAGCGGTCCGCCCCGGGCCGCCCGCCCCCGAACGGACCGGAGGAACCGTGCCCCGCACCCTGGCCCACGCCCCGATCATGATCCTCAACGGCCCCAACCTGAACCTGCTCGGCCAGCGCCAGCCGGAGATCTACGGCTCCGACACCCTCGCCGACGTCGAGGCCCTGTGCGCCAAGGCGGCGGCCGCGCACGGGGGCACGGTCGACTTCCGCCAGTCCAACCACGAGGGCGAGCTGGTCGACTGGATCCACGAGGCGCGGCTGAACCACTGCGGCATCGTGATCAACCCCGGTGCGTACTCGCACACCTCCGTCGCCATCCTGGACGCCCTCAACACGTGTGACGGCATGCCGGTGCTGGAGGTGCACATCTCCAACATCCACCAGCGCGAGTCGTTCCGGCACCACTCCTACGTCTCGCTGCGCGCCGACGGGGTCATCGCGGGCTGCGGGGTGCAGGGGTATGTGTTCGGCGTGGAGCGTGTCGCGGCGCTGGCGGGGTCGGGCCAGGCCGACGCGTGAGCCGTTGCCGGTGAGCCCCGGCGTCGCCCTGCACAGCCCGGCTTCGCACAGCCCGACCCCACGCCGCCCGGCAACACCCGGCCTCCTACAGCCGCCCCGCCTCCACGATCCGCCGCAGGAAGCGCCGCGTGCGCTCCTGTTGCGGATCCCCGAAGACCTGCTCGGCGGTGCCGCGCTCCAGCACCACGCCGCCCTCCAGGAAGCACACCTGGTCGGCGACCTCGCGGGCGAAGCCCATCTCGTGGGTGGCCAGCACCATGGTCATGCCCTCGTCCTTCAGGCCGCGGACGACGGTGAGCACCTCGCCCACGAGCTCGGGATCGAGAGCGGCGGTGATCTCGTCGAGCAGCAGCAGCCGGGGCCGTACGGCCAGGGCGCGGACGATCGCGACGCGCTGCTGCTGTCCGCCGCTCAGCCGGTCCGGGTACGCGTCCGCCTTCCCGCCGAGCCCCAGCCGCTCCAGCAGCTCACACGCGCGCGCCTCGGCCTCGGCACGGGCGACACCGTGCACGCGCCGCGGGGCGAGCGTGATGTTCTCCGACACGGTCATGTGCGGGAACAGGTTGTACGCCTGGAAGACCACGCCGATCCGGCGGCGCACGGCGTCCTGGTCGGCGCGCGGGTCGGTGATCTCCTCGTCGTCCAGCCAGATCGCCCCGTCGTCGATCTCCTCCAGCAGGTTGGCACAGCGCAGCAGTGTGGACTTGCCGGAGCCGGAGGCGCCGATCAACGCGGTGACCGTGTGCGGGGCGACTTCCAGGTCGACGTCCCGCAGGACGACCGAGCCGCCGAAGGTCTTGCGGACGGACTCCATGCGCAGCACGGGCGTCTGGCTCATACGGCTCCTCCATGGGCCTGCCGGCGGTCCATCCGGGCCGTCACCCAGTCCGTGAAGCGGGTCATGGGGATGGTCAGCGCGACGAAGACCAGCCCGGCGACGATGTAGGGGGTGTAGTTGAGGCTGCGGCCCACGATGATGTCGGCGGCCCGTACGGCGTCCACCGCACCGCCGATCGAGACCAGCCCGGTGTCCTTCTGCAGCGACACCAGGTCGTTCAGGAGCGGCGGCACCTGGCGGCGCACCGCCTGGGGCAGCACCACGTACCGCAGCGCCTGACGGTTGTTCAGTCCCAGCGAGCGGGCCGCGGCGCGCTGCGAGGGGTGCACGGACTCGATGCCGGCGCGGAACACCTCGGCGACGTACGCCGAGTACGTGAGGGTGAGGGCGGTGCCGCCGAGCAGCACCGGGTCGACGCTCACCCCTTGGAGCCGCAGCGCCGGGACGCCGAGGACCACGATCATCAGGTTGATGATGAGCGGCAGCCCCGGAAGAAGTCGGTGTACGCGGCGGCCAGGAAGCGCAGCGGGAAGAACACCGGTCCGCGCAGCGTGCGGGCGACGGCGATCAGCATGCCGAGCACGAGCACCGCGGCCCCGCAGATCAACAGCAGCCGGACGTTCAGCCACAGGCCTTCGAGGACCTTCGGGAACGCCTCGCGCGCGTACCCCCGGTCGAAGAAGGTCTCCTTGGTGCGCGGCCAGCCCGGGGCGTTGACGACGACCAGGTAGAGGACGACCGCGGTGACGAGGGTCGAGAGCGCGCCGATCGCCGTCGCGCGCCGGGCGCGGGCCCGCTTGTAGCGCTCCCGGTCCAGCCGTCGCGGCGACGGCACGTAGTCGTCCGCCCCTTCGTGTGCGCCGGAGCCCAGCTCCTCCTTGTGGACGGTCACTTGAGCACCGGCGCGTCGACGGCGTCCGACAGCCACCGCTGCTCGATCTTCGCGAGCGTGCCGTCCTCGGGCAGCGAGGGCTGATACGGGAACGATGGCCGGGTACCTGTGCGGTGCCCGGCCATTCACGTGCCCCGGAAGTGGCCCCTCCCGGGCGGGTTAGACGTCGTCTCACTTGATCTTCGAGGACCAGGCCGTCGTCAGTCAGTAATCCGTTGCGTTGACCTACTGCGGCAGCGCGCAAGCCTAAAGCTGCCAGACCCGGACGGAATCTCCGGGTCGACGCCCTCTGCAACCGCGCGCTCTCGTAGCGTGTCCACTCAGGTGAAGCAGGCGATACTGAGGGTGGTACAGCATGGATCCGATTTCGGTGGCGTTGCTCGCGGCGCTGGCTGGGGGCGCTGGCGGTGAGCTCGGACGGCAGGCATGGGCCGGGCTGACGACGCTGGTACGCCGCCCGTTCACCCGTGGCGCAAATCCTTCCGTACAGTCTCCAGCCGTCAGCTCTGGGGAGACGGAACTGGTCCGGCTTCGGGAGGCGCCCGGAGATATCGCGCGTGCGCAGGCGCTGAGCACCGCTTTGGCAGTGCGCGCCGCAATGGATCCAGAGTTCTTGCCCAGCCTGCAGCAATGGCATGAGCAAGCAAAGCGGGTGCGTACTGGTGACGGTGGCGTCCACAACAATGTCACCGGCGGCACCCAGCACGGACCTGTGCTGCAGGGCCGGGACTACTCTGGCTTGTCCTTCACCACCTCTTCGCCTCCTCCGACCGCACCCGACGGCGAGACACGGTCGATGCACGGCTGAGTCGCATGGTCGGAGATGAGGGGAACGTATCCAACACAATCAGCGGCGGAGTCTTCTTCCACGCGGTGATCCAGGGCCGTGACATCACCGTCCAGCTGCCGTCGAAGGTCACTCCCGCACTGTCTGGCCTGCCCGCCGCTTCGCCCACCTTCACTGGCCGCGATACCGAGGTGAGCGAACTTCTTCAAGGGCTCGCGCCGGGCGGGGGGCGGCAGCGTGCGGTTCTGGTGGCGGCGGTGGCCGGGCTGGCCGGGGTCGGGAAGACCGAGCTTGTCGTGCAGACCGCGACTAGGGCGCTACGGGAACCGGGCTGGTTTCCCGGTGGCGTGCTGTTCGTTGATTTGTTCGGCTATGACCCTGAGCGCTGTCTCTCCGCCGAGGGAGCCTTGGACGGCCTGCTGCGCGCTCTCGGGATGCCTGGCGAGCACATCCCCATCGATCTGCAGGGCCGCGCCCGGCTCTACCGCAGTGTGCTTGCTACCTTCGCCCAGAACAACCAGCGCATCCTGGTCGTCATCGACAATGCCTCCAGCGCCGAGCAGGCTCGCTTGCTGCTGCCCACCGACGGCACGACCGCAGCCCTGCTCACATCCCGCCACATCCTCGACATCGACGCTCGCCTACACGACCTAGACATCCTCGACGAGCGGGCCTCAATCCAGCTGCTCGGCCAAGCCCTGCACCAGACCCGCGGGCCCGCCGACACTCGCATCCAGGACGCTCCCGCGGATGCCGCGGACATCGCCCGGCTATGTGCGGGACTGCCTCTGGCGTTGCGCATCGCTGCCGCCCTGCTCGCTGACACCCCCGGACGCCCCGTGGCCTCCCTGGCCAACGCCCTAAAAGCAGAGCACACCCGGCTGAACCGGTTGCGCCGCGAAGACCGCGCCGTGCGCGCCGCCTTCGACCTTTCCTATCAGCGCCTCGATAGCCAGCACGCCCGCCTGTTTCGACTGCTGCCGCTCAACCCTGGCCCCGAGATCTCCACCGAAGCCACCGCCTGCCTCGCCACAGCGGATTGGCAGGATGCGGAGGAGCTTCTGCAAAACCTTGCCCGCGCCCACCTTGTCGAGCCCGGACACTCCTGGGGCCGCTGGCGCCTGCACGACCTGGTCCGTCTCTATGCCGACGAGCACGGACGTACACATGCCGACGCCGATAAACGCGATGCTGCCCGGACGCACCTGTTCCACCACTACGAGATCACCACCCAGGCTGCCGACACTCACCTGACAACCCTTCGCAGTAGCCGCTCACCCCGATTTCCCGACCGCGCCGCCGCCCTGGCCTGGCTTGAGGACGAACGGCGCAGCCTCATCGCCACCGCTATCACAGCGCCCGCCGTTGGCCACCCCGGAACGGGAATCGCACTCGCCTCTTCCCTCGCACAGTTCCTCGACTACCGACGGTCCTTCAACGACTGGATCACCGTCACCACCAGCGCTTTGGCGGTATGCCGAGAGCTCGGTAGTCGGAGCGGCGAAGGTGCCATGCTGAACAACCTTGGCATCGCCCTGCGGGAAGCGGGCCGGGCTGAAGAGGCGATCGAGGTTCTCACACAAGCCGCCACCCTCTTCTCCGAACTCGGCGACCGCCACCACGAAGGCCGAGCGCTGACCAACCTCGGAGGGGCGCTGACCAATGTGGATCGGTTTGAGGAGGCGATCGACGCCCTCACCCAGGACCTGGCCATCTGCCGAGAGCTTGGTGACCTCCACGGTCAGGGCGTGGCCCTGACCGGCCTCGCCCTCATCATGTCCAGTGTGGACCGGGTTGAGGAGGCGATCCCCCTTTTCACCAGCGCCCTGGCAATCTTCCGCGAACTCGGAGACCGCCAGAGCGAAGAGGATGCACTGAACGGGCTCGGCCGCTTTCTGCTGCAGATGGACCGGTTCGATGAAGCGATCGAAATCCTCACCCAGGACCTGGCCATTTGCCGGGAGTTCGGCGACCACCACCGCGAAGCCGACACGCTGAATGTCCTCGGCGTCGCCTTGCAGGAAGTGTGCCGGTTCGAGGAAGCGATCGAGGTCCTCACCCGAGCTGCCAGCCTCTTCTCCGAACTCGGCGATCGCCACGGCGAAGGCCGAGCGCTGACAAACCTCGGGCCCGCCCTACGACAGGTGTGCCGGTTTGAGGAGGCGATCGAGGTTCTCACACAAGCCGCCACCCTCTTCCGCGAACTCGGCGACCGTCACCACGAAAGCGCGGCGCTGATAAACCTCGATAACGCCCGGAGCCAGCCGCGGAAGCGTGGGCGAAAGGGTGACTGGATATGGAAAGCGTGGTGGGCGATCTCAGGCCGGGGCAGCTCTCGCCCCGGCAGTGGCTAAGAGCGCCTAACGGAATGCGGTTCGCAGGCGTCGTCAGCAGATCAGCGAGCAGCCAAGCTTGAGGAACGCCTCGTGGATGTCATCGCGGATCGGACCTCTTAGAGGTCGTTCTCTTTCCGAACCTCATGTGCGGTTTCCGCTGGTCAGGCGTGAAATGGGGGTTGGCACGGAAGTCTCGGTCCGTTGCTGACCGAGATGTCGTGGGGGTGGCGGATGCCGTCGATGCGGGCGGTGCTGGAAGCGCGGCAGAAAGCCGCGGCGGTGCGGGTGGAGGATCTCGAAGCCGAGCTGGAGCGAGTGCGTGCGGCTCTGACGGAGGCGGAGGAGGTGCTCAGACGCCGGGTGATCGGACTGGAGCAGTATCTGGAGGCGCTGGCCGAGGAGGATGCGCCCGCCGAGGCCGTCGTGTTGCGCAGCTCCTGCTTGCTCGCCGCCGGAAGGCGACTGCGGTCTCGCCGTCGGCTGCGGCGCGGGAGCCGGTTACGGACGAGCTGGCGCACCGGGAGAGGGTATCGGTGCTGGGCCACTCGGGAGGGTGACGAACGTGTGGGTCAGGGGCGTGCTACGCCTGTTCGACGGTCGCCCCCCCTTGGAGCAGCGGGGAAACGCTCCGGCCTCCAGCTTCGGTCAGACGCGGCGGGCGGCCGGTGTCGCCGCCGGTTCGCCGGCGATGTGGCCGTGTGTGTCCACGTGCACGAGGTGCAGGAAGAGTCTGCTCTGGCGGTTCCTGTGGCCTGCCGCACTCGTTGTTCGCCCATGATGTACCCGCTCCGCAAGGGCTGGGCTGGGGTCGCTGACGCTTCCCCGCTACCGGACGGCTCCGCGAGTTCTTCCTTCCACGCGGCCTAGGGGCAGGGCCGCCGTCGTCGGCCGGACGCTCTGTCCAGCCAAGAGCATCAGCACGGTCCAACGCCGGTATGAGTTGTTCCGGCCCCAGAGCCAGGAGGGCCGATCGGGCCGAGGGCGGCGGTTGCTGGATCTCCCGTTTCTGCTGCCGAGAGTGACCGCATCACCGGGCAGGAGGCCGCGTCCGGTGCCCGGCAGACGGCGGCATTGGCGTTCGGGCGTCTGGTCGATTTAGGCTGCGCCGGCTCGTGTCGTTCATGGCGGCAGCCCATCCACGGAGAGGAAAGCCGATGATGCAGCAGGCATCGGCCACCGGCCCGGCTCCCGGGCGCCGCCCCGAGCTGGTCCCTGACCCCGATGTGGAGGCGGCCCGTATCGCGGCGGTGCGCCGCTACGACATCCTTGACACTCCGCCCGACGGGGCGTTCGACCGGGTGGCGTCGATGGCCGCCCGGCTTTTCGACGTGCCGGTGGCCACCGTCACGATCGTGGACACCGACCGCATCTGGTTCAAGGCCGCCCACGGCCTGGAGGGTGTCGCGGAGATCGGCCGTGATCCGGGCCTGTGCGGCTCGGCGATCCTGCGCGATGACGCGATGGTCATCCCCGACACGCTCAAGGACCCCGTCGCGGCGGGCAATCCGCTGGTCGCAGGGGAGATGGGGGTGCGCTTCTACGCCGCCGCACCGATCACCACCCCCGACGGGCACCGGCTGGGCACGGTCAACGTCCTCGACACCCGGCCGCGCTCGATCACCGAGGAGGACACCGCCACCCTTGCCGACCTCGCCGCAATCGTGCTGGACGAGATGGAGCTGCGGCTGTCGGCGCTGCGCGCCCTGCGCGACGAGCAGGCACGCCGGGAGGCGGAGCAGCGACACGCCGAGGCGGAACGGGAGGCGCGGGAGAAGGCGGAGCGGGACAAGGCCGCCATCGCCGCGTTCGCCTCCACCCTGCAGCGCACCCTGCTGCCCCCGGCTCTTCCTGTGGTGCCGGGCCTGGAACTGGCCTGCCACTACCGCACCGCCTCCGCCCACGATGTGGGCGGTGACTTCTACGACGTCTTTCCCCTCGACGGTGACCGGTGGGCGTTCTTCCTCGGTGACGTGTGCGGCAAGGGCCCGGAGGCGGCGACCGTCACCGCCCTGGCCCGCCATACCCTGCGCACCGCGACCCAGATCAACGCCGACCCGGTCACCGTGCTGAGCGCGCTCAACACCATGCTGCTCACCGACGTCACCGCCGGCCGCCGCTTCTGCACCGTCCTCTTCGGTCTCCTGGAGCCCCGGGAGGACGGCGGTTTCACCGTCACCGTCGCCACCGGCGGCCACCCGCCGGCCTACCACCTTCGCCCCGATGACAGCGGCGCCATCTGGGTGCGGGCCGTACGCCCCAAGGGCGGCATGCTGGTCGGCGCCTTCCCGCAGGCGCCCTTCGCCCAGACCACGTTTGCCCTGACGGCCGGGGAAAGCCTGTTCCTCTACACCGACGGGCTGATCGAAGCCCGCACCGCCGAGGGCGCCATGCTCGGGGACGACGGCCTGACCGGCTTCCTCCACCAGCGCACCGGGCCCGTCACCGCCACCTCCCTGGTCGAGGACAGCATCACCCTGCTGGCCTCGCTGCCCGACGGAGCCGGCGACGACGTGGCTCTGCTGGCCCTGTCCGTCCCCCACCCTCACACCACACCCCACGGCAGCGCCGCTGCCACCACCCACACCGCCGCCGCGCCCGAACACTTCGGCCAGGAGTGATGACCGACGTGACCAACACGCTGCACCTGACCGTCCAGCACCCACGCCCCGACCTCGCGATCGCCACCGTCGCCGGCGACGTGGACCTGCACACCGCGGACACCCTGCGCCGCGAAGCCTCCAAGATCCTCGAGCGCGGATGCCCGCGCCTGATCCTGGACCTGTCACACGTCGGCTTCTGCGACTCCGCCGGTCTGAGCGCCCTCATCGGCCTCTGGCACACCGCCCAGGCGGCGGGCGGTGCACTCGGACTCGCCAACGTCCCCGACCGCCTGATGCGGATGCTCACCCTCACCGGCGTCGACGCAGTCCTGCCGGTCCACGCCACGGCCGCCGAAGCAGTCACCACCATGACCGACAGCCCCTCCACCAGTACCGGCGAGCACGGCTCCATCACCCGGGTCTCCACCGACGCCGGAACCCGTGAGCCGACCGAGGTGGAGCGCACGGCCTGCGACAGCACGCACCACTCCCCTGCCAAACTGAGCTAATCGCGTCAACCCGCCACGATGGCAGGTGTGCCCCCAGAGATTGGACCCGGCCCTCTCACTGCGGCGCGTACCCAGTCTGAGCTGGCCACCGCCGATCACAGCGCGTGTCAGCGGGTCACACGCGGGTGGCCTCCCACCGGCGTAGCACGCCGCGGCGGCCGGTCAGCATCTCGTTGCTGGGCAGGGCGCCCTTCGCGCCGAGCTCGGTGCGTACGCCCAGGCGGCGGGCGAGCCCGGCGGCTGACGATCGCGGCCGTCAGTCTGGGGAACGGTAACCGCGACCGTTTCCCAAACCGAGATGCCGAGGCCGGCGTGGCACGGTCCGGCCTGGTGCGACGAGGTCAGAGCACGGCGACGGTGAACGCAGACGTTGTACCGGCGGCTGCGCACGTGACCGTCTCGCCCAGTCGGGCCCGGATGGGGGCGCGTCATCGTGGACGGTCGGGCGCCCTCAACGTGTCACGGGCCCTTCGGTCCGGGGAGTGGCAGCGCGATCATTTGGGGAGCCGCTCCATGATCCACTCGCACAGTTCGGCGGTGATCTCCGTGTGGGCGGTGGTGGTGGAGGAGCACACGAACTCATCCAGTTCGCTTTCCTCCGGGGCGAGCCCGTTGATCTTGACGTAGAGGTCGTCCTGGTTGCCGATGTCGCGGATGGCGACGGCGCTGACCGAGGGGACGAAGCAGACAGTGGGGTGCCGCAGGTCGATCGTGCCGCCCATTTCCTTCAGGGCCTTGGCGATGATCCCGTAGGAGTCGAGGGTGCCGCCGGGGGCGCCGTCGAACTCGGGGAAGTCGTCGGTCTTGACGGTCTTCGAGGCCGCCGGCAGCAGCCGCTTCAGTTCGGCGACCGTGACGCCGTTCCCAGTGGCCTGGGTGTAGAAGGTGGTGCCGGGGAAGACGGTGGTGCCGGTTGACTTCAGGGCCATCTGGCCCGGCGGGACGTCGATGCCCGTACCGTTGCCGGTGCCGTTGGCGACAGCGATCTTGAGAGGACCCTGAGGCCAGCTGCCGACCTCTTCCAGCCTCTGCAGGAAATCGGTGCGCATCGGGTCCTGCCGGTTGGTGCCGTCCGCGTTGTTGTAGTGCCGGTACAGCATCTGCCGCGAGGCCGGGCTGTTGATCTGCTTGGCGAAGGCGTTCTCCTGACCCGGCAGGGTGGGGATGAAGTGGGCGAACGCCTGGATCCCGATGGGGATTACACCGCCGCGGTGCGGGGTGTCGTAGGAGAAGTACAACGCGGTCTCGTGGGCCTCGTGCTCGGACTCGAGGTCGGCCAGGGCGTAGCGGGTGATGAGGCCGCCCATGCTGAAGCCGCCGACGGCCAGCTGGCTGCTGTCCAACCGCTCATCGACGGTGCGCCGGATGGCTGCCTTCGCGGCCTCGGCGTTGGCGACGATGGAGGCGGTGCGCTCCTGGAAGCCGAGCAGGATGACGGTCCTGCCCTGCTTGCGCAGCTTGGTGATCAGCGGGTAGTCCCGGTCGAGACCCGCGTAGAGCACGGTCAGGTCGCTCTTGCCCAGGTTGAACCCGTCGGCCATGATGACCGGCCGGCTGATTCCGCGTGAACCCTCGCCGTAGTAGACCCGCGCGAAACCGTTCGGCAGGTTCCACTCCTGGTCCGGATCCGGCACCGGATACGGCAGGGGGGATACGGATGTGATCGCATCCCCGAGCGTCAGCCGGCCGATCTCCTGCTCGATGTTCTGCTCTGCAGCCAAAGCGATTCCCCTGTTCTTCACGCGCATGCAGCGCCCTCGGCGAAGCGAGAGCGCTGGATGCGGACTGGTGAGGAGACGTGTGCGTCAACACCATATTTCCTATCTTTTGGCAAGAAAAAGGGCACTAGCGGCATCTGTCACCTAGAGGACTGACACACGTCTGAGGAGGGTTTATCTCGCTCCGCCCCCAGGCTGCGCCAACGGGGTCCCGGCGGCAGACAGTGAGGCACGAGTCCGGCCCCAGCTCCGCACGTTCGTTCTGAACGATCTGTCAGCTGGGCATCATGCAGGCAACGGCACCGCCCGAGACTCCGGATACCGCCAGGTCAAGAACTTTGGCTCCTGGCTGCTCGGCGCCTGTGGCAAGGAGTGGGCATCTGCGTCAGGCCACGCAGATCACTTTGAGGTAGTCATGGGGGGGATTCAGCCTTGTATGGAGCTGGATATCGCTACCCTTTGAGAGCAAATCAACACTCACAGTGTCGATCTGTGTGAACCGATTCAGGCGAGCAGCGGGCAGGGCTCGGACCGCCTGCGATGGGCCGGGACAGGTTCGGGCTGTGGCTCTGCTGCGACAGCATGCAGGAGCGCAGGGTGGCGACAGAAGAACAAGCAGCGCAAGAGAGCGGCGTCCTTGAGGACGGCAGCCGGGCGACACCCCCGTCACCGGAGGAAGTTGCCAGGGCGGAGGCGGCCCGCACGGAGCTCGGCGCGCGGGGCTATGACGTCTCGGCCAAGACGTTCTGGTGGGGCTTTGAGATCCACCTCAACGCCGAGGCGGCAGCGTTGGCGGGCGACATCGCGGAACTGATCGGTGACGTGGCGGGTGAGGCGCTGCCGTCGCCGATGAACAAGATCGTTGAGGCGTACTGCAAGATCAAGGCGTTGTGGATCAAGGAGGTCGGCAGCACTTACGGCTGCAAGCTGGTCTCCCCCTGGATCGCTCCGGGCATGCTCATCCCGATCAGTCTGAAGCCCAACGAGGACACCAACCTGTGGTGGACGGTCTACGAGGCCCGGGAGGAGTGGAGCAAGGACGAGAAGTTCACCGCTCACCACAGTGCCTCGAACCCGGCGCTGGCCGAGCATCAGGGCAAGCTGTACTGCGCCCACCGCGGCTCGCCGTCCGACTCCAGGCTTTGGTGGACGGTCTATGACCCCGACAAGGGATGGAGCGAGGACACGTTGTTCGGGGCCCATTCAAGCGAAGGCGGACCGGCGCTGGCCTCCTTCGAGGGGCGGCTCCACTGCGTGCACCGGGGCAGCGGCAACGACAAGGACCTGTGGCACACCACCTTTGACCCGGCCGCGGGAAGGTGGAGCGCCGACACCCCTCTCGGCGCCCACTCCAGCTCCGTGGGCCCAGCCCTGGCGGTGTTCGGCAACGAACTTCACTGCGTCCACCGGGGCAGTGACTCGGCGCACCTGTGGCACACCACCTGGACCCCATCCACGGGCTGGACCCGCGACGTCAGGCTGAACGTCGGTACCTCGGCGAACCCGGCCCTGGCCGTCTACGACGGCAGGCTCCACTGCGTGTACCGCGGCAACAACACCACCGCCCTGCAGCACATCAGCTACAGCGCCAGCGCCGGATGGGGTACCGAGCGCCAACTGGACGCCCATCACAGTTTGGAAGGGCCGGGCCTGGCCGTGTTCGACAGCAAGCTGTACTGCATCCACCGCGGCCACGGCGGCAACGACCAGAAACTCTGGTGGGCCACCTACACCACCAACGGCGGCTGGAGCACCGACAAGCAGTTCCCCGCCCACTCCAGCGGAGCCGGCCCCGCGGTGATCGCCTACCGCGACAAGTACGGGGACAAGAACCAGCTCCTCGTCGTCCACCGCGGCTACGGCAACCGCGCCGCCGGCACCGACACCGCCGAAGACGAAGCACGCCTCGCCGAAGAACAACGTGCGTGGGCCACAGAAGCGGCCACATCATGATCTGAGAGGTCGTTCTCTTTCCGAACCTCATGTGCGGTTTCCGCTGGTCAGGCGTGAAATGGGGGTTGGCACGGAAGTCTCGGTCCGGATGCCGTCGATGCGGGCGGTGCTGGAAGCGCGGGAAAGCCGCGGCGGTGCGGGTGGAGGATCTCGAAGCCGAGCTGGAGCGAGTGCTTGCGGCTCTGACGGAGGCGGAGGAGGTGCTCAGGCGCTGGCCGAGGAGGATGCGCCCGCCGAGGCCGTCGTGTCGCCCAGGAAACCGGTGGGGCCGCGCGGGACTCCGTGGCCCAGTCCAAATACGTCAGCAGCCCTTCGAAGGCGCTGCCGTACGGCCGTTGCAGGTTCATCGCCGTGGTGTGGACGCCGCTGAGGGCCTGCCGGATGTTCTTCCGGTCTGGGCCGGGGCGCGGTGTGATGAGCATGCGGTGATCCTGCCAGCGCGGCCCGCTGGTGCGCCTTGGGTTTCCGACGTCGCGGCCCGCCCTCCGCAGACCCGCGCCATGCTCGCCGACGTCGACCGGGCCATCCAATCTTTCTGACGACTTATTAACGATGAGCCTCTGATCTGACATGATCAATTCCTGTTTGATTGGGGGGCGTTATGGGAGAGGTGCCACGTTGGCTTGCCGGAGCCGTCAAGGAGTTCGGCGCGGAGTGTGCGAAGAAGCTGGCCGGGCCGGGGGGGGCCGGAGGCAGCGATACGCACGCCGCTGGAGCAGCTGCTACGGACGGCTGGGCCTGAGCTCGGGGTGCATGCCGTCTTCCACGATGAGGTGCGGGATACCGAGCGGCGTGTGCGGCCGGACTACGGGGTCAGCATCGACGGGGTGATCACCGGATACATCGAGGTCAAGGCACCCGGCAAGGCCGTCGCCCCAGCAGCCCTGCGCGGACACGACAAGGTGCAGTGGGAACGGCAGCAGGACCTGCCGAACCTGCTGTACACCAACGGCACCGAGTGGCGGCTGTACCAGGACGGCGAGCACCGGCGCACGGTGCACTTCACGGGTGACCTCTACGACGGGAAGGTGACCGCCCCACCGGAGTTCGAGGCGCTGCTGACGGACTTCCTGGTCTGGAAGCCGGCGCCGATCACCAGCCTCGGCGGCCTGGTGACGGCCATCGCCCGGATGACGCGGCTGTTGCGCGGGGAGGTGCTGGACCAGTTGGCGGCCGAGCACACGGTCGTGCGGGGCGGCGCCGATGAGCGCCTGCAGCCCTTCCTCGGGCTGGCTGCCGAGTGGCGGGCGATGCTGTTCCCCCACGCGGACGAGGCGACATTCGCCGACGGGTACGCGCAGACCGTAACGTTCGCCCTGCTGCTGGCCCGCACAGAGGGCATCACCGTCTTCGGCGAGTCCCTGCACACGATCGGTGAGAAGCTCCGCGCCGACCACTCCCTGATGGGGCGGGCGCTGCAACTCCTCACCGACGACGTGGCACGGGATTTTCGAGTCACCCTCGACCTGCTGGCCCGCACGGTCGACGCCGTCGACTGGGCCCGTATCCGCCGCGGTGGCCGCGACACCTACCTGCACCTGTACGAGCACTTCCTCGACGCGTACGACCCCGAGCTGCGCAAGCGGTCCGGGGTCGTACTACACGCCGATCGAGGTCGTCGAGCAGATGGTCAGGCTCACCG
The DNA here is from genome assembly GCF_019733245.1 of Streptomyces sp. WAC04114. Classification (NCBI taxonomy): domain Bacteria; kingdom Bacillati; phylum Actinomycetota; class Actinomycetes; order Kitasatosporales; family Streptomycetaceae; genus Streptomyces; species Streptomyces sp. WAC04114. The sequence goes on along the minus strand of NZ_JAIGQA010000030.1, from coordinate 35,965 downwards.
ACGATGTCCTCGTCACCCGCCTCGGCAAGCAGCGTGGTTTCGCCGACCCCGGGGTCTTCACGGTCGACCCGGCCATGGGGACGGGAACCTACCTGCACGCGGTACTCGAGCGGATCGCGGCGAACGTCGCCGCCCACGACGGGCCGGGAGCCGTCTCCGGTGCGGTCACCCGGGCCGCTGAACGCGTCGCCGGGTTCGAGCTGCAGATGGGCCCGTTCGCGGTGGCCGAGTTGCGGGCCGCCGAGCAGCTGAACAGCTACCAGGCCGTCCCACCAGACGGCGGCCTCAAGTTATTCGTCACCGACACCCTCGATGACCCCAACGCGGCCGAGACGCAGCTCAGGTCCGCTCTCCAGCTCATAGCGGCCTCCCGCCGCAAGGCCAACGAGATCAAGGCTCGAGCGAACGTCACCGTCGTAATAGGCAACCCGCCCTACGCCGAACTTGCCAACGGCGCCGGCGGCTGGGTCGAGAACGGCGGCCTGGAGCTTAAGACCAAGAAGGGCAAGAAGGCCATCCTGGACGACTGGGTCATCCCCGGGATGAGCAGGTTCAAGGCTCAGCTGAAGTACCTGTACGTCTTCTTCTGGCGCTGGGCCACCTGGAAGGTCTGGGAATCCACCGCCGACGGCAACCTCGGCGTCATCGCCTTCATCACCACCTCCGGATACCTCACCGGCCCCGCCTTCGAAGGCATGCGCGCCTACCTGCGCCGCTACGCCTCTGAGGGATGGATCATCGACTGCACGCCGGAAGGCCAGACCCCGAACATCCCGACCCGGATCTTCCCCGGCGTACGCCAGCCCCTCGCCATCAGTATTTTCGTGCGCCGCGTCGGCGCTGACAACACCACACCGGCCCGTATCCGCCACCGCGCCCTGACCGGGCGCCGTGCTGACAAGTTCGCCGCCCTGGCCGCCACCGGGCTCGATGACGACGGCTGGCGCGACTGCCGCACCGACTGGACGGCCCCCCTCACCCCCGCCAGCACCAGCCAGTGGGACACCTACCCGGCCCTCGACGACCTCCTGCCCTGGTACTCGCCAGGCGTCTTCCCCACCCGCACCTGGGTGTACGCGCCCAGCGGCGGCGTCCTGGAGCGCCGATGGTCCCATCTCATTGGCGAAGACGACCGCGAACAGAAGGCGCAACTCTTCAAAGAGGGTAACGACGCCAGCCTTAAGAAGACCAAACCGCGCCTGCCCGTTGACGACACCTGCTCCACGCCCGGGAAGCCCTTGATCCAGGAGACCGCAACCTCACCCGCCGTTACCCGCGTCGGTTACCGGTCCTTCGACAGGCAATGGGTGATCGCCGACCCCCGCGTGATGGACAGGCCCCGCCGCGACCTGTGGGCCGCACGCATACCTGGTCAGGTCTTCGTCGTCGAGCAGCACCGGAAGAGCATTCGGTCCGGCCCGGGCGTGGTGTTCTCCGCCCTGATCCCGGACTTCGATCACTTCAAGGGCTCCGAGGGCGGTAGGACCCTCCCGTTCCTCCACCCCGACGGAACCCCCAACCTTGCGCCGGGCCTGACTGACGTGAGGCTGCCGGTGGGCGACCCTCAGCGCCCGCTGAGCCAGAAGCCCCTCACGGCGCTGCCGGAGACCCTGGCCTACGACGAAGATCGCCAGACCATCGTCATGGGCGACGGCGAGTTCGGGCCGGTCCCACGCCAGGTGTGGGACTACGAGGTCGGCGGCCACAATGTCATCAAGTCGTGGTTCGACTACCGCAAGAAGGAGCCCGGCGGGCGCCGCAGCTCGCCGCTCGACGACGTCAACGCCACGGCGTGGGATCCGGACTGGACGGGCGAGTTCCTCGACCTGCTCTCCGTCCTGACCCGCCTGACCGGGCTCGAATCCCAGCAGGCCGAGACCCTGGAGTCCATCCTCGCCAGCGGCATCGCCACACTGGACGACCTCGCCGCCGCGGGGGTTCGCTGGCCACAGAGCAAGGCGGACAGGAAGCCCCGCTTCTCGCTGGACTCCGCGCCCGACGGCGCGGGTGACACCTTGCTGTAGAGCGGCCTCGCCGAGCTGTTGCGTGTGCGCGTAGGCGGGTGCGGAAAGTGCGGAGACCCCACCCTGATACATGGGCAGGGGCAAGCCGACGCTGCTGCGCGCAGTGGCGGAAGCCTGCAGCTGGGTGGCTGCGCGGATCTTCCGTTGTCTGGCAGTTGTGGCAGATGCTGAACGCGTGAACATCAGGGACTGGTACGAAAAGCGGGATCTGCCCGGGGGTACACCGTCCAGGGCGCCGAACTACTACCACGACGAGAATGACGACCCCATCGACTACCGGCTGGACGGATCTTCTGCCGAGTGGGACCCATCGGGGGATCAGGGCCTCACCGGGGATGATCCGCTCGAGTGCGCTGGCTGCGGGCACACGAACCCAGAGAGCCTCGACGAGCGTCGCCTCTGCCCGTACTGCAGGCCTAAGAGTTCAGCCGGAGACCGCAAAGTTCGGCCCAGGAACCGCAGGCGTCGGCGTTGACCGTGGCTTTGTGATCCCGGGGCTGGAATAAGGACCCGCGGCCGGGTGGCTGGCGGCACGTAAATCACCAGCCTCGTGCGCGCCACTCCGCGAGGTGGGGCCGCTCCGTGCCGATGGTGGTGTCGTTGCCGTGGCCGGGGTAGATCCACGTCTCGTCGGGCAGGACGTCGAACAGCTTGGTCTCCAGGCCGTCCATCAGGGAGTTGAACTCTTCCGGACGTGTTGTCCGACCAGGACCCCCTGGGAACAGGCAGTCCCCGGTGAACACATGGGGATGCCCGTGCGGGTCGTCGTAGACGAGGGCGATCGAGCCGGGTGTGTGTCCGACCAGGTGGCGCGCGGTGAGTTCCACGCGCCCCACCCGGATGGTGTCGCCGTCGTCGACCGGCACGGCGGTCCGCACGGGGATGCCCTCGACGTCCTCCCGGCCCGCGTAGGTGCGGGCGCCGGTGGCCGCCACGACCTCGGCGAGCGCCTGCCAGTGGTCGCCGTGCCGGTGGGTGGTGACGACGGACGCGATGCCGTCGCGACCGATCATGCCGAGCAGGGTCTCCGCCTCGTTCGCCGCGTCGATCAGCAACTGCTCGTCCGTGGCCCGGCAGCGCAGCAGATAGGCGTTGTTGTTCATCGGACCCACCGCGATCTTGCTGATCATCAGGTCCTTGAGCTCGTGCACATCGGCCGGTCCGCCGACCGTCACCTCTCCGCTGTACGTCATGCTCGCCAGCCTATAGCGGGGAGCGGCCCCGGTCCCGCGGCCGGGGCGGCGGTCCTACAGCGGGGGCAGTGCCGGCAGCGGGTCCCCGTCCACCGTGAGAGCGGCGCCGGTGCGGCGGCCGGCGAGCCAGCCCAGCAGGTCCGCCGGGGAGCCCGTGACGGTCACCTCCGGTCCGCCTTCCACATGCCGTCCCGTACGCCACGCGCGCGTGCCGTCGGTGAGCCGTGTGGGCGGTACGTCGGGGTGCCCGGCGAACCGGTCGGCGAGGAAGTCGATCTCCCGCTCGGTGAAGTCCGCCGGAAGATCCTCCAGCTCGTAGCCGATCCCCAGGTCCACGTGGTGCAGCTCCACCTCGACCCACCGCCGGAACGGCACCCGGGACGCGGAGTCCGTGACCCCGTTGCGCAGCTCCACCGTGCGCGCCCAGTCGGCCGGGGCGTCCCCCGCCTCCTGGAAGCGTGCCGCGCTCTCGCGCAGGTCGGCGAGCTGGACGTCGAGGCCGCGCGGGGCGTCCCGCTCGATGTCGGCGTCCCGGGCGTCCCCGGAGACGTACATCGGGCGCCCCTGGAGCACGTTCACGAGGGCGTCCGCGTTGCGGGCGAGGTGGGCCAGGACGTGGCCGCGGCTCCAGCCGGGCAGCCGTGACGGGTGGGTCACAGACGCGTTGTCCAGTTTGCCGACTGCGGTCAGCAGCCGTTCCGTCGCGTCACGTACAGACGCCAGGTCATGAGCGTGATCAATCATGGTGCTGACCCTAACTCCGCCACTCCTTCGGGTGAAGGTGGTGAAGCAGTGCCGTAATTCGAAAGCACGTGCTATAAGGTCGGACGTGGCGTCGGGCATGCTGGAGAGCCGGGGTTTGTTGACAACCCGTGAACCCAACCGGCGTTGTCAGTGGCTCCCCCTAGTCTGAGAAAGACGGGGGCCCCGCCCCTGTCACTTCTCTCAAGAAAGGTGCGGACCGGCGTGGCCGACCGTCTCATCGTTCGTGGAGCGCGCGAGCACAACCTCAAGAACGTCTCGCTCGACCTCCCGCGCGACTCGCTCATCGTCTTCACGGGCCTGTCGGGGTCGGGCAAGTCCTCGCTGGCCTTCGACACCATCTTCGCGGAGGGACAGCGCCGCTACGTGGAGTCCCTCTCCTCGTACGCCCGGCAGTTCCTCGGCCAGATGGACAAGCCGGACGTCGACTTCATCGAGGGCCTCTCCCCGGCCGTCTCCATCGACCAGAAGTCGACCTCGCGCAACCCGCGCTCCACGGTCGGCACCATCACCGAGGTCTACGACTACCTGCGTCTGCTCTTCGCGCGCATCGGCAAGCCGCACTGCCCCGAGTGCGGCCGCCCCATCACGCGCCAGTCGCCGCAGGCCATCGTCGACAAGGTCCTGGAGCTGCCGGAGGGCAGCCGCTTCCAGGTGCTGGCGCCGCTGGTGCGCGAGCGCAAGGGCGAGTTCGTCGATCTCTTCGCCGAGCTCCAGACCAAGGGCTACTCCCGCGCGCGGGTGGACGGCGAGACGATCCAGCTGTCGAACCCGCCCACGCTGAAGAAGCAGGAGAAGCACACCATCGAGGTGGTCGTCGACCGCCTCACGGTCAAGGACGGCGCCAAGCGCCGCCTCACCGACTCCGTCGAGACCGCCCTCGGTCTGTCCGGCGGCATGGTCGTGCTCGATTTCGTCGACCTCCCCGAGGACGACCCCGAGCGCGAGCGCATGTTCTCGGAGCACCTGTACTGCCCGTACGACGACCTGTCCTTCGAGGAGCTCGAGCCCCGCTCCTTCTCCTTCAACTCGCCCTTCGGCGCCTGCCCGGACTGCACCGGCATCGGCACGCGCATGGAGGTCGACCCGGAGCTGATCGTCCCCGACCCGGACAAGAGCCTCGACGAGGGTGCCATCCACCCCTGGTCGCACGGCCACACCAAGGACTACTTCGGCCGCCTGATCGGCGCCCTCGCCGACGCGCTGGGCTTCCGCACGGACATCCCCTTCGGCGGCCTGCCGCAGCGCGCCAAGAAGGCCCTGCTCCACGGCCACAAGACCCAGGTCGAGGTCCGCTACCGCAACCGCTACGGCCGTGAGCGCCGGTACACCACGGCCTTCGAGGGCGCCGTCCCGTTCGTCAAGCGCCGGCACAGCGAGGCCGAGAGCGACTCCAGCCGCGAGCGCTTCGAGGGCTACATGCGCGAGGTGCCCTGCCCCACGTGTGGGGGCACGCGCCTGAAGCCGATCGTCCTCGCGGTCACGATCATGGGCAAGTCCATCGCCGAGGTCTCCGCGATGTCGATCAGCGACTGCGCGGACTTCCTGGGCGAGCTGAAGCTCACCGCCCGCGACAAGAAGATCGCCGAGCGCGTGCTGAAGGAGGTCAACGAGCGGCTGCGGTTCCTGGTCGACGTCGGCCTGGACTACCTCTCGCTGAACCGCGCGGCCGGCACCCTGTCCGGCGGCGAGGCCCAGCGCATCCGTCTGGCCACCCAGATCGGCTCCGGCCTCGTCGGCGTCCTGTACGTCCTCGACGAGCCGTCCATCGGTCTGCACCAGCGCGACAACCACCGGCTGATCGAGACCCTGGTCCGGCTGCGGGACATGGGCAACACGCTCATCGTCGTGGAGCACGACGAGGACACGATCAAGGTTGCTGACTGGATCGTCGACATCGGCCCCGGCGCCGGTGAGCACGGCGGCAAGGTCGTGCACAGCGGCTCCCTGAAGGATCTCCTCGCCAACGCCGAGTCGCAGACCGGTCAGTACCTGTCCGGCAAGAAGGCCATCCCGCTGCCCGACATCCGACGGCCGCTGGACCCCTCCCGGCAGCTCACGGTGCACGGCGCTCGGGAGAACAACCTCCAGGACATCGACGTCTCGTTCCCCCTGGGCGTGTTCACCGCCGTCACCGGCGTGTCCGGCTCCGGCAAGTCGACGCTGGTCAACGACATCCTCTACACGCACCTGGCCCGCGAGCTGAACGGCGCACGGAGCGTGCCCGGGCGGCACACGCGCGTGGACGGCGACGACCTCGTCGACAAGGTCGTGCACGTGGACCAGTCGCCCATCGGCCGCACCCCGCGCTCCAACCCGGCCACGTACACCGGCGTCTTCGACCACATCCGCAAGCTGTTCGCCGAGACCACCGAGGCGAAGGTCCGCGGCTACCTGCCCGGCCGCTTCTCCTTCAACGTCAAGGGCGGCCGCTGCGAGAACTGCGCGGGCGACGGCACCATCAAGATCGAGATGAACTTCCTCCCGGACGTCTACGTCCCGTGCGAGGTCTGCCACGGTGCCCGGTACAACCGGGAGACCCTGGAGGTCCACTACAAGGGCAAGTCCATCGCCGAGGTCCTGAACATGCCGATCGAGGAGGCCACCGCCTTCTTCGAGGCGGTCCCCGCGATCGCCCGGCACCTCAACACGCTCAAGGACGTCGGCCTCGGCTACGTCCGCCTCGGCCAGGCCGCGACCACCCTGTCCGGCGGCGAGGCGCAGCGTGTGAAGCTCGCCAGCGAACTGCAGAAGCGCTCCACCGGCCGCACGGTCTACGTCCTGGACGAGCCGACCACCGGTCTGCACTTCGAGGACATCAGCAAGCTGCTGACAGTCCTGTCCGGGCTGGTCGACAAGGGCAACACGGTCATCGTCATCGAGCACAACCTCGACGTGATCAAGACGGCCGACTGGATCGTCGACATGGGCCCCGAAGGAGGCGCCGGCGGTGGCCTGGTCGTCGCCGAGGGCACGCCCGAGCAGGTGGCCGGGGTCCCGGCCAGCCACACCGGCAAGTTCCTGCGGGAGGTCCTCGGCGCCGACCGCGTCAGCGACGCGTCCTCGGTGAAGGCGCCCCGCAAGACGGCCGCCCGCAAGACGGCCGCCCGCAAGACGGCGGCTCGCAAGACGGTCGCCGCCAAGACGGCGTCGGCCCGCAAGACCGCCACCAAGACGGTCGACAGCACGGCCGCCAAGAAGACGGCGACCAAGACCACCAAGGCCGCCGCGAAGAAGACGACCCGGACCAGCAAGGGCTGAGGTAGGTCCCTGCTGCCGAACGCGCCGTGCCCCCACAGGCCACGGCCTGTGGGGGCACGGCGCGTTTTCGTATGCGGTCAGGCGGCCTTCGGCTCCACGAACTGCATGTCGAGCTGGATCTTGATCACGTCGCCGAGCACACCGGGGGCGAAGTTCAGCCCGAAGTCGCTGCGCCGGATCTCGCCCGTCGCCTCGAACCCGGCGTGCCGGCTGCCGTCCATGGGCACGTCGACGAGCCCGCCGAACTCCACGGCGAAGGTCACCGGGCGGGTCACGTCGCCGATCGTCAGCTCGCCCTCCATCGCCCAGTCCTCGCCCTCGCCCGACACGCGCGTCGAGCGGTACGTCATCGTCGGACGCTTCTCCACATCGAGCAGGTCGGAGGCGCGGACGTGCGCGTCCCGGTCGGTGTTACCAGTGTCGATCGAGGCCAGGTCGACGGTCGCGGAGACCCGCACGTCCTCGAGCCGCTCCCCGACGGACAGTCCGGCCTCCAGCCGCTCGAAGCGGCCCCGCACCTTGGAGATGCCCAGGTGCCGGACGGTGAAGTTGACGGAGGAGTGGAACGGGTCGAGGGCCCACTGACCGGCGGCCAGCGGCAGGGCGGTGAGAGCGGTGTCATTCGTCATGCCCTCCACCTTCACGTCCGCGCGGCGCGGCAGGGAGACCGGCCGGAGCCTGGTAGTGACGGGGCCACCCTCCGCACCCGGGGGCGCTGTACGTTCGGCGGGTGAGCGACAACGAGTTGGGCACGTATCTGCGCACCTGGCGTGAAGCCGTCACCCCGGCCGAGGCGGGTCTGCCCGCGGGCCCCCGGCGCCGCACCCCGGGCCTGAGGCGTGCCGAGCTGGCCACGCTCGCCGGCGTCAGCGTCGAGTACCTCACCAGGCTGGAACAGGGCCGCGACCGCAACCCCTCCGCCCAGGTGCTCGGCGCTCTCGCAGACGCCCTCAACCTCTCCCTCAACGACCGGATCCTGCTGCGCCGCCTCACCAAGGAGGCGGACGGCGGCGATCCGCTGGTCTGCGCCGCGGCCCCCTCGCTCAGCCACTCGGCGCGCCCCACCGTACGGGCGGTGCTGGACCATCTGGAGCCGGCTCCCGCCCTGGTGGTCAACTGGATCGGTGACGTCCTCGCCCACACGGCCGGGTACGAGCGGCTGGTCCGCCCCCTCGGCCTGCTCGACGACGAGCGCCCCAACCTCCTCCGGTACCTGTTCACCGACGAACGGGCACGCAGCGCCTACCGTGACTGGGACCGGGTGGCGGACGACCTCGTCGCCCGGCTCCGGCACGGGGTCCCTCTGAGGGACCCCTACCTCGCCGAGCTGGCCGACGAACTCACGGTGACGGCGGGCGCGGACTTCGCCGACCGTTTCGCCGACCTGGCCATGACACCGCGGCGGACGGGATCCCAGCACATCGAGCACCCCGAGGCCGGTTCCCTGCGGCTCCTGCACGAGACGCTCGCGCTCCCCGACGAGGGGCAGCAGCTCGTCGTCCATCTGCCCGCGGACGAGGCCACGGCCGCCGCCCTGGACCGCCTCCACGGCCGCCGCCCGGGCGCACTGCGGGCGGTCACGCTGGGGGAGACCGGCTGAAGCACCCCCGGCCCACCACGGGACCCCGCCGGTGTCAGCCCTTCAGCTCGTGCGCGTACGGCGGCTCCGCGCCGGCCCGCGAGCAGGTCACCGCCGCCGCGCGGGCCGCGAAGCCCAGCAGTTCCGTCCAGCCCGCGGACCCCAGTTCGGCGAGCGCGCGAGTGCCGAGGGCGTCGCGTGCCGCGAGCCCGTGCAGCAGGGCCGCGTTGACCGTGTCGCCCGCACCGATCGTGTCCACGACCTCGACGCGTTCGCCCGGCACCGCGTACTCGCCGCCGTCGGCGGTGAAGGCGGTCAGCCCGTCGCCGCCCCGGGTGATCACGACCGCCGCCGGACCGGCCGACAGCCACTCCCGGGGCGTGCCGCCCAGCCACGCGGCGTCCTCCTCGGACAGTTTCAGCAGCGACACCGACGGCAGCCAGCTCTTGAACCGCGCCCGGTAGGCGTCCGCGTCCGGGATCAGGCCGGCCCTGATGTTCGGGTCCAGCGCGGTGAACAGGCCCTGCGCGGCCGCCCGGCGCATCAGCTCCTCGTACGCGCTCGCCCCCGGCTCCAGCACCAGCGAGCAGGTACCGAAGGAGATCGCCCGGGTACCGGACGGCAGCGCGGAGGGCGCCGCGAACAGCCGGTCCGCCGTCCCGTCGACGTAGAAGGAGTACGCCGCCGAGCCGTCCGCGCCGACCGTGGCGACGGCGAGGGTCGTGGGCTCGGGGCCGCGCTGCACCGAGGTCACGTCGACCCCGGTCTCCCGCAGCCGGTCCAGCAGGGCCTCCCCGAAGGCGTCCGCCGACACCCGCGAGCAGAAGGCCGCGGGGGAGCCGAGGCGGCCCAGCGCCACGGCCGTGTTGAACGGGCCGCCGCCGAGCGCCGGCTGCAGCGCTCCCAGGGCACCCGTGCCCTGCGGTACCAGGTCGATCAGTGCCTCACCGGCGACGACGATCACGACGGGGTTCCTTCCTCGGACGGGCTGGGGCAACCGCACGATGCGCGGTGGACGAAGGTGCAGGGCAGACGAACGGTTTGGGCGGCCCGGTCCGGCTCGGCGAGGCGCTCAAGGAGCACGCGGACGGCCCGCGCGCCGATGTCCCTGCCGGGCTGCGCGATCGCGGTGAGCCGGGGCGAGAACAGATCCGCCCACGCGAAGTCGTCGAAGCAGCACAGCGCGATGTCGCCCGGCACGGACAGGCCGTGTGCGGTCAGGGCGCGCAGCACTCCGATGGTCGTGGCGTTGTTGCCGGTGACGAGCGCGGTGGGCGGCACACCCAGCGACAGCAGGGCCTCGGTGGCCTGCTCGGCGCCGGCCGACTCCGAGTCGCCGTGCACCAGCAGCCGCTCGTCGTAGGCCAGCCCGGCGAAGGCCAGGCCGCTGCGGTAGCCGGTGATCCGCTCGCTCGTGGTGCTGAGCCCCGGCCGTCCCGCCACCAGCCCGATCCGCCGGTGACCGAGCCCGGCGAGATGGGTGACCAGCCGGGACATCGGTTCGGCGTTGTCGGCGCACACCTGGTCGAAACGCGGACCGCCGTCCGCCCCCGGCGCGTCCACCAGCCGGTCCAGGAACACGGCCGGCACGTCGTGCCGCTCCAGGTAGGCGAGTAGCTCGCGCGGATCGGCGGAGGGCGCGACGATCATGCCGTCCACCCGGCGCTCGTGCAGCAGCTGGACGACCTTGCGCTCGTGCCCCGGGTCGTCGTGCGGATCGGCGATCAGCAGGCTGTAGCCGGCCTCCAGCGCGGCGGCCTCCACGCCCTGCAGGATCTCCGTGAAGTACGGGTTGCTGATCGCCGACACCGCCAGCCCGATGGAACGGGTGCGGGCCGTCACCAGGGAACGGGCCAGCGTGTTCGTGGTGTAGCCGAGCTCCTCCACGGCGTCCAGGACCGCCTGGCGGGTGTGCGGCAGCACCGGCCGGGTGCCGTTCAGCACATGCGAGACCGTCGCCACGGAGACACCGGCGCTCCGCGCGACGTCGGCCATGGTCGCCATGCCGCTCCCGCCTCCTCGATCAGGTTCAGGCGGGAACGTATCGCATCCCGTGGCGGACGTAAACGATTGCGCAAACGTTTACGTCTGCCGTGAGCGGCGGCCCGGCGTGCCGCCGCCCGGCGAGTCCCTACTCCCAGTCCCAGCCGATCCCCAGGAACCCCGCCCGCAGCCGCGGCTCGACCAGATGCACCGACCGGTGCCGTCCGCTCAGCGCAAGGTCCTGGCAGCCGCTGCGTGGCGCCGCCGCAGAGTGCTGGGCGAAGCGATGGCAGCGCACCGGCACGGCCGCCGCGTCGAAGCGCACCTGGAGGGCGTACTGGCCGCCGGGGGAGTCGAAGCCCCGCACGTACTCGCGCGACGCACCCGCCGTGCCGTCCTCGACGCCGTAGCGGAACAGGAAGGTGTCCCCGGCGCGCAGGCGGGTGTCGAAGAGCAGCTCGGCCGCGAGCACTCCCGTGTCGCGGTGCCAACGGACGCGTCCGGTACGGCAGTTCTCCAGGGCGTGCACCCGCATCAGCTCCGGCGTGGCTCCCCGGTCGCCGTGGTGGACGGCCACGAAGCGGTCGATGCCGTCCCGGTGGGCGCGCACGATGTGGTGCGACTCGCGCTCGGCCAGCTCGCGCCGCGCGCCGATCCGCAGCCGTTCGTGGTGGGCGAGGGTGTGCAGGCCCCCGTCCGGCGGGCAGTCCAGCTCGGCCAGCAGCTGGTCCAGGACCCCGGAGGCCTCGACGAGGGAGCGGTAGGAGCGGGCGGCGGACCGCAGCCCGGACGGGCTCTCCCCGGACTCGGCGAGCAGCCGGATCAGCGACTCCTCCGGAAGCTCCAGGATCTCCTCCAGCGCGCGCACGGCCCGCAGCGACTCGGGGCGCTGCGGACGCCGGGCCCCCTGCTGCCAGTAACTCAGGCTCGTGACGCCGACCTTCACGCCGTGGCGGGACAGATGGTGCTGCACGCGCTGCAGGGGCAGTCCGCGGGCGGCGATCGCGGCCCGCAGGGCGACGTGGAAGGGGCCGCCTCGCAGGGCCGAGTCCAGTTCCGCGGTGGCGACGTCCGCGTGCTGTGTGGCGTGCGGCATGCAGGGGCCTCTCTCTGAGTCGGCAACGGCTGGTCAGACCGTTCGCGCGGGGCCGTCGAAGAGACACAGGGCAGCTCTTCACATCCGTACGCCGTCGTTCAAGGCCCCGAGTTCCCCCGCATTGAAGCGTGTTGACCTGGTCCCGACAACACCTGATGCCGGACAGTGACGTACGCGCATCCCGGCCGGTTCCGTCCGGACATGCGAACGCCCGGGGCGCACGCCCCGGGCGTTCGCAGTCGACGTGTGCTTCTAGGAGCGGTCGCTTCCGCCCTGATCCCTCAGGGCCAGGCGCTTGGCCCGCGCGATGTCGGGATCGCGCGGGTCCAGGGCGTCGCGCAGCGCCAACGGCTCGTCCGTGTACCTGCGGGCACGAACCGCCCGCCGGGTTTTCTCGATCCGCATCCGCTTCATGTGCGCAGCCCTCCGACCCGTGGCCCGCCCGCCCCCAGCGGGAACGACGGTCCGCACCGACAACCTGTGCCTGCACCCGGGACGGGCCCCGCCCGCCGGACGTCGCCATGTCCCGTGGGTGAGCCACATTCCCGCTCCCGGGGGGCCGTAACCCCGGGGCGGGACATGCCGTTGGAAACTGCCTCCCGGCCGGGCCGTGATCGTGTCCCGCGGCCGCGCCGGACTGTCGGTGCTCGCCAGTAGGGTGTGAGACATGGCCGACCCCTCCAGCTACCGCCCCAAACCGGGTGAGATCCCCGACTCGCCGGGGGTCTACAGGTTCCGTGACGAGCACCGCCGGGTGATCTACGTCGGAAAGGCGAAAAGCCTGCGCCAGCGCCTGGCGAACTACTTCCAGGACCTGGCGGGCCTGCACCCGCGCACCCGCTCCATGGTCACCACGGCGGCGTCCGTGGAGTGGACGGTGGTGTCCACGGAGGTCGAGGCACTCCAGCTGGAGTACTCGTGGATCAAGGAGTACGACCCCCGGTTCAACGTCAAGTACCGCGACGACAAGAGCTACCCGTATCTCGCGGTGACGATGAACGAGGAGTACCCACGCGTGCAGGTGATGCGCGGTCACAAGAAGAAGGGCGTCCGCTACTTCGGGCCGTACGCGCACGCGTGGGCGATCCGCGACACCGTCGACCTGCTGCTGCGCGTCTTCCCGGTGCGCACCTGCTCGGCCGGCGTGTTCAAGAACGCGGCCCGTACCGGCCGCCCCTGCCTCCTCGGCTACATCGGCAAGTGCTCGGCCCCCTGCGTGGACCGGGTCTCCGCCGAGGAGCACCGCGAACTGGCCGAGGAATTCTGCGACTTCATGACCGGCCGGACGAACACCTACATCCGCCGTCTGGAGAAGCAGATGGCGGAAGCGGCCGACGAGATGGAGTACGAGCGGGCGGCCCGGCTGCGCGACGACATCGGGGCCCTGAAGAAGGCCATGGAGAAGAACGCGGTCGTGCTCGCCGACGCGACCGACGCCGACCTGATCGCGGTCGCCGAGGACGAGCTGGAGGCGGCCGTCCAGATCTTCCACGTGCGCGGCGGACGCGTCCGGGGCCAGCGCGGCTGGGTCACCGACAAGGTGGAGGAGATCACCACCGGCGCTCTCGTCGAGCACGCCCTGCAGCAGCTGTACGGGGAGGAGACGGGCGACGCCGTCCCCAAGGAGGTCCTGGTCCCGGCCCTGCCCGATCCCGTCGAGCCGGTCCAGGAGTGGCTCGCCGGGCGGCGCGGCTCCGGCGTCTCCCTGCGCATCCCGCAGCGCGGCGACAAGAAGGCCCTCATGGAGACCGTGGAGCGCAACGCCCAGCAGGCGCTCGTGCTGCACAAGACCAAGCGCGCCTCCGACCTGACCACGCGCTCGCGCGCACTGGAGGAGATCGCCGACGCCCTCGACCTGGACAGCGCCCCGCTCAGGGTCGAGTGCTACGACATCTCCCACCTCCAGGGTGACGACGTCGTGGCCTCCATGGTCGTCTTCGAGGACGGCCTCGCCCGCAAGAGCGAGTACCGCCGCTTCCAGATCAAGGGTTTCGCCGGGCAGGACGACGTCCGCTCCATGCACGAGGTGATCACCCGCCGCTTCCGCCGCTATCTCGCCGAGAAGGAGAAGACGGGGGAGTGGACCGACGGCGAGGACGCCGAGACCCCCGAGAGCGCCGAGACCCCCGAGATGGACAGGAACGGCGAGATCGTCGCGACCGGCCCCACCGAGGACGACGGCCGTCCCAAGAAGTTCGCCTACCCGCCCCAGCTCGTGGTCGTCGACGGCGGCGCCCCGCAGGTCGCGGCCGCCCGGCGCGCCCTGGACGAGCTGGGCATCGACGACATCGCCGTGTGCGGCCTCGCCAAGCGCCTGGAAGAGGTCTGGCTGCCCGGCGACGACGACCCGGTGATCCTGCCCCGCACCAGCGAAGGCCTGTACCTGCTCCAGCGCGTCCGTGACGAGGCCCACAGGTTCGCGATCACCTACCAGCGCGCGAAGCGGTCCAAGCGCTTCCGCTCCAGCCCCCTGGACGACGTCCCCGGCCTCGGGGAGACGCGCAAGCAGGCACTTCTGAAGCACTTCGGTTCGTTGAAGAAACTGCGATCCGCCACGATCGACCAGATCTGCGAGGTCCCCGGCATAGGCCGCAAGACGGCCGAGACGATCGCGGTGGCCCTCGCCCGCTCGGCCCCGGCCGCACCCGCCGTCAACACGGCGACTGGAGAGATCATGGAAGAGGAACCGGGCACCATGGGTTCCAGTGGGGAGCCCGTGGCAACGGGCACCCCGGACGAACGACGGGGGCAGGAGACATGAATGTGAACGAGCACCACGGGCAACAAGAGCAAGCCGGAGACGGAGCACAGGTGAGTACGGGCACGCCCAACGACAAGGCCCAGGTCCCGGACGCGGCCATCCCCGAGCTGGTGATCATCTCCGGCATGTCCGGGGCGGGCCGCTCGACGGCCGCGAAGTGCCTGGAGGACCTCGGCTGGTTCGTCGTGGACAACCTGCCGCCCGCGCTGATCCCCACCATGGTGGAGCTCGGCGCCCGCTCCCAGGGCAATGTGGCGCGGATCGCCGTCGTCGTCGACGTCCGCGGCCGCCGCTTCTTCGACAACCTCCGCGAGTCCCTCGCCGACCTGGAGGCGAAGAACGTCACACGGCGGATCGTCTTCCTGGAGTCCTCCGACGAGGCCCTGGTCCGCCGCTTCGAGTCGGTGCGCCGCCCGCACCCCCTGCAGGGCGACGGCCGTATCGTCGACGGCATCGCCGCCGAGCGCGAGCTGCTGCGCGAGCTGCGCGGCGACGCCGACCTGGTGATCGACACCTCCAGCCTCAACGTGCACGAGCTGCGCGCCAAGATGGACGCCCAGTTCGCCGGCGAGGAGGAGCCGGAGCTGCGGGCCACGGTCATGTCGTTCGGCTACAAGTACGGCCTGCCGGTCGACGCCGACCTCGTCGTCGACTGCCGCTTCCTGCCGAACCCGCACTGGGTCCCGGAGCTGCGCCCGTACACCGGCCTCAACGACGAGGTGTCCGGGTACGTCTTCAACCAGCCCGGCGCCAAGGAGTTCCTGGACCGCTACACGGAGCTCCTCCAGCTCGTCGCAACCGGCTACCGCCGCGAGGGCAAGCGCTACGTGACCATCGCCGTGGGCTGCACGGGCGGCAAGCACCGCTCGGTCGCCATGTCGGAGAAGCTCGCCGTCCGGCTCGCCGCCGAGGGCGTGGAGACGGTGGTCGTACACCGGGACATGGGACGCGAATGACACCACGTACACCGCGGCTGAGCCGGCTGCGCCGGGTGGTGCCCGAAGGCAACGGCGGGAAGGGCGCGTCCGGCGGCAAGGGTGGCCGGCCCGCCGAGGCCCGGGGCGGCAAGCCGCGCCGCCGGGGGACCCAGCCCAAGGTCGTCGCCCTCGGCGGCGGCATGGGCCTGTCCGCCTCGCTCGCCGCGCTGCGCCGGATCACCGGCGACCTCACCGCCGTCGTCACCGTGGCCGACGACGGCGGCTCCAGCGGCCGGCTGCGCGACGAGCTGGGCGTGCTGCCGCCCGGCGACCTGCGCAAGGCGCTGGCCGCCCTGTGCGGTGACGACGACTGGGGCCAGACCTGGGCCCGGGTCATCCAGCACCGCTTCCAGTCCCAGGGCGATCTGCACGAACACGCGGTCGGCAACCTGCTGATCGTCGCCCTCTGGGAGCAGCTCGGCGACCACGTGCAGGCCCTCGACCTGGTCGGACGCCTGCTCGGCGCCCAGGGCCGCGTGCTGCCCATGTCCGCCGTGCCGCTGGAGCTGCAGGCCCTGGTCAAGGGGCACGACCCGGAGCGCCCGGAGGAGGTCGGCACGGTCCGCGGCCAGGCGACCGTCGCCCTCACCCCGGGTGAGGTGCAGTCCGTGCACCTCGTGCCGAACGACCCGCCGGCCGTGCCCGAGGCGGTCGAGGCCGTCCTGGACGCGGACTGGGTGGTCCTCGGCCCCGGATCCTGGTTCTCCTCGGTCATCCCGCACCTGCTGGTGCCCGAGCTGCTGGACGCACTCACGCAGACGAAGGCCCGCCGGGTACTCTCCCTGAACCTCGCGCCGCAGCCCGGAGAAACCGAGGGCTTCTCCCCGCAGCGTCATTTGGAGGTTTTGGGACGACACGCCCCTAAACTCGCCCTGGACGTGGTGCTGGCCGACGAGGCCGCCGTGCCCGACCGTGACTCCCTGACCGATGCCGCCAAGCGGTTCGGGGCCGCGGTCGAGCTGGCGCCGGTGGCCAGACCCGACGGAACCCCGAGGCACGACCCGGAGCTGTTGGCCGCCGCGTACGACCGTATTTTTCGGATGCATGGAAGGATCGGCCCATGGCGATGACGGCAGCGGTGAAGGATGAGATCTCCCGGCTCCCCGTCACCCGGACCTGCTGCAGAAAGGCGGAGGTCTCCGCCATTCTGCGGTTCGCCGGCGGCCTTCACCTGGTGAGCGGTCGGATCGTGATCGAGGCGGAGCTGGACACCGCGATGGCGGCCCGCCGTCTCAAGCGGGACATCCTGGAGATCTTCGGCCACAGCTCCGAGCTGATCGTGATGGCTCCGGGCGGGCTGCGAAGAGGCTCGCGCTACGTGGTGCGCGTGGTGGCGGGCGGCGACCAGCTCGCCCGCCAGACCGGCCTGGTCGACGGGCGGGGCCGCCCGATCCGCGGCCTGCCCCCGCAGGTGGTCTCGGGGGCCACCTGCGACGCCGAGGCCGCCTGGCGTGGCGCGTTCCTGGCGCACGGCTCGCTCACCGAGCCCGGCCGCTCCTCCTCCCTGGAGGTGACCTGCCCGGGCCCCGAGGCGGCGCTCGCCCTGGTCGGCGCCGCCCGCCGGCTGTCGATCGCCGCGAAGGCCCGCGAGGTGCGCGGCGTGGACCGGGTCGTCGTCCGCGACGGTGACGCGATCGGTGCCCTGCTGACCCGCCTCGGCGCGCACGAGTCGGTGCTTGCCTGGGAGGAGCGCCGGATGCGCCGCGAGGTGCGCGCCACGGCCAACCGGCTCGCCAACTTCGACGACGCCAACCTGCGCCGCTCGGCCCGCGCGGCCGTCGCCGCCGGTGCCCGGGTGCAGCGCGCCCTGGAGATCCTCGCCGACGACGTGCCCGAGCACCTCGCCGCGGCCGGCCGGCTGCGCATGGAGCACAAGCAGGCCTCCCTGGAGGAGCTGGGCGCGCTCGCCGACCCGCCGCTGACCAAGGACGCGGTCGCCGGCCGGATCCGTCGCCTGCTGGCCATGGCCGACAAGCGCGCCTCCGACCTCGGCATCCCGGGCACGGAAGCCAACCTCAGCGACGAACTGGCCGACAATCTGGTCGGCTGATCCCACACGACGTCAAGAAGCCGGTGCCGGCGCCCACTTGGGTGACAGGCACCGGCTTTTGCGTGTCGCTGAGGCACCCTTGACTCGATCATGGTCTGTCATGAGCCTGGCATCTGTTCGCTGCTGTGGCGGACCCACGCAAGGGGGGTTCATGAGACGAAGAGCGAGATCGATCCTCGCTGTCGGCGCGCTCCTGATCGGCGGAGCGAGCTTCGCACCCATCGCCCAGGCACAACCGGGGAGTTCCACCCCGTCCGACCCGGACGAAGTCAAGGTCTTCCGCGCCGAGGTCACCCAGAAGCAGGTACCCCTGCTGCTGGCGGCCGGCCAGGACGGCCACGAACTGAGCGAGCGGGTGCCCGAGAAGGGCACCGCCACCGTCGAGGTCTACCTGACGGACCAGCAGGCGAAGAAGCTGGAGAAGCAGGGCGTCGGCCTCACCGAGCACGAACTGTCCACCCGGGCCGAGGCCCGCGTCGAGGACGCCGCCGAGGGCGTGTTCCGCCCGTACAGCGGCAAGGGGGGCCTGCGGGAGGAACTCCTGCGCACCGCCCAGGAGAACCCGGACCTCACCAAGGTCGTCTCCATCGGAAAGACCGTCAAGGGCCAGGACATCCTCGCGCTGAAGCTCACCAAGGGCGCGAAGAGGACGAAGGACGGCTCCAGGCCCTCCGTCCTCTACATGTCCAACCAGCACGCGCGCGAGTGGATCACGCCGGAGATGACCCGGCGCCTGATGCACCACTACCTGGACAACTACAAGAAGGACCGACGCGTCAAGAAGGTCGTCGACTCCACCGAACTGTGGTTCCTGCTGTCGGCCAACCCCGACGGCTACGACTTCACCTTCGCCGACCCCGCCAACCGCCAGTGGCGCAAGAACCTGCGGGACGTCAACGGCGACGGCACCATCACCACCGGCGACGGCGTCGACCTCAACCGCAACTTCGCCTACAAGTGGGGCTACGACGACGAGGGCTCGTCCCCCAACCCCACCAGCCAGACCTACCGCGGCGCGGGCCCGAACTCCGAGCCGGAGACCCAGGCCCTGGACGCCTTCCAGAAGCGGATCGGCTTCACGTACGGCATCAACTACCACTCCGCCGCCGAACTCCTCCTCTACGGGGTCGGCTGGCAGGTGGCCACGCACACTCCCGACGACGTCCTGTACGAGGCGCTCGCCGGCACGCCGGAGAACTCCGCGATCCCGGGCTACCACCCGCAACTCTCCTCCGAGCTGTACACCACCAACGGTGAGGCCGACGGTCACGCGGCGAACGTCAACGGCCTGGCGATGTTCACCCCCGAGATGTCGACCTGCCAGACCGCCTCGGACCTCGACCCGAACGACGAGTGGAAGGCGTCCGACTGCCAGTCGGTATTCACCTTCCCGGACGACGAGAAGCTGATCCAGCAGGAGTTCGCCAAGAACGTCCCGTTCGCGCTCTCCGTCGCCGAGTCCGCCGCACACCCCGACCGGCCGTCCTCGTCGGTCGGCCTGAGCGCCGCCGACTTCACCCCGGCCGCGTTCGGCACGTCGTACTCCCGCGGCGCCGACCAGGAGGTCTCCGTCGTCGCCCGGAAGTCGGTGCGCGACAAGGAGCTCAAGTACCGCGTCAACGGCGGCCGCACCCTGGACATGGCGCTCAAGCCCTGGAAGGGCGGCGAGACCTACGGCGGCGAGGACAACCTCTACTTCGACGAGTACCGGGCGAAGGTCAAGGACGGCGAGCCGGGCGACAAGGTCGAGGTGTGGTTCACCGGCGAGGCGAAGAACGGCAAGAAGCTCTCCAGCCAGCGCTTCACCTACACCGTCGCCGAGCGGCCCCGGGCGAACACCCTCGTCGTCGCCGAGGAGGGCGCGGCCGCCACGCAGGCGCAGACCTACGTGGACGCGCTCAAGGCGAGCGGCCGCAAGGCGATCGTCTGGGACGTCGCCCAGCAGGGCGCGCCGGACGCGCTCGGCGTGCTGAGCCACTTCGACACCGTCGTCCACTACACGGGCGCGAGCGTCCCGGGCGTCGCCACCCAGCTCCAGCTGCGGGCCTTCCTCAACGAGGGCGGCCGGCTGATCGAGGCCGGCGAGCAGGCCGGCGGCAACGTCGATCTCGGCGGCGGCGCGCTGTCGAACGACTTCAGCCAGTACTACCTGGGCGCGTACACCCGCACCGCCACCCCCGGGGCCACCGGCTTCACCGGCTCCGGCGAGCTGGGCGGCGTCACCGGCCCGCTGGGCGCGGCCCCCGGCAACCCGCTGGACAAGGCCGGCACCTACAGCGTCACCTCCGACGAACTGGGGACCGGCGAGTTCCCGCAGTTCGCGAGCAAGGGCGCCGGGCAGTTCGCCGGCACGGTCAATCCGTACGGCCCGTTCGCGGGCTCCGCGATGGCCGCCGCCGTCCACACCGACGACGCCTACAAGCGCCTCACCCGCACCGTGGACCTCACGGGTACCCCCGCGGCCGAGAGGCCGGCCCTGCGCACCCAGCTGCTCTGGGACACCGAGGCCGGTTACGACCACGCCATCGTCGAGGCCCGCACCACGGGCGCCGACGACTGGACGACCCTTCCCGAAGCGGGCGGCGCCACCAAGAGCGCGGTGCCGACGGAGTGCGAGGGCGGGTTCTACGTCAACGAACATCCCTGGCTGAAGCACTACCTGACCGTGGCGGACGACGGCTGCACCGCGACCGGCACCACCGGCACGTGGAACAGCCTCACCGGCTCTTCCAACGGCTGGCAGCAGGTCGACTTCGACCTGAGCGCCTACGCCGGCAAGACGGTCGAGATCTCGATCAGCTACGTCACCGACCCGGGCAGCGGCGGGCACGGCGTCCTCGCCGACGACGCCTCGCTCGTCGTGGGCGGCACGGCCAAGGAGACCGAGGGGTTCGAGACCTCGCTCGGCGCCTGGAAGGTCGCCGGACCGCCCGAGGGCAGCCCGGCCGTCCTCAAGGACTGGGCCCGCACCGGCGCCCTGTTCCAGACGTACGGCGCGGTCACCACGGACGACACCGTGCTGCTGGGCTTCGGCCTGGAGCACGTCACCACACCTGCCGCCCGGACGGCACTGATGAGGAAGGCGCTCGCCTCCCTCGACGGGTGATGTCCCAGGTCAACGGGACACACCATGGGTAGCCAGTTCGAGTGACCCTGCTCTCGGCGGTGGGCGGTCCGTACCCCTACTGGCGGGTACGGACCGCCCTGCCGTGTATGGGGCATCTGGATGTCACCACCGGAGCTCCAGGGAGGTAGGGTCGTAGGCGGTCGGGGACATCCCAAACAGAGCTCGCCGGCACTTCATGGCCGGCGTACCAACGAGGAGATCGGTTCGTGACGATCCGCGTAGGCATCAACGGCTTCGGCCGCATCGGTCGTAACTACTTCCGCGCGCTCCTGGAGCAGGGTGCAGACATCGAGATCGTGGCTGTCAACGACCTGGGTGACACCGCGACCACCGCTCACCTGCTGAAGTACGACACGATCCTGGGCCGCCTCAAGCAGGAGGTCACCCACACCGCCGACACGATCACCGTCGACGGCAAGACGATCAAGGTCCTGGCCGAGCGCAACCCCGCCGACATTCCGTGGGGCGAGCTGGGCGTCGACATCGTCATCGAGTCGACCGGCATCTTCACCAAGAAGGCCGACGCCGAGAAGCACATCGCCGGTGGCGCGAAGAAGGTCCTCATCTCGGCTCCGGCCAAGGACGAGGACGTCACCATCGTGATGGGCGTCAATCAGGACAAGTACGACCCGGCGAACCACCACGTCATCTCCAACGCCTCCTGCACCACCAACTGTGTGGCGCCGATGGCGAAGGTCCTCGACGAGAACTTCGGCATCGTCAAGGGCCTGATGACGACGGTGCACGCGTACACCAACGACCAGCGCATCCTGGACTTCCCGCACAAGGACCTGCGTCGCGCGCGTGCCGCCGCCGAGAACATCATTCCGACCACCACGGGTGCCGCCAAGGCCACCGCGCTGGTCCTGCCGCAGCTCAAGGGCAAGCTGGACGGCATCGCCATGCGCGTCCCGGTCCCGACCGGCTCGGTCACCGACCTGGTTCTCGAGCTGTCCCGCGAGGTCACCAAGGAAGAGGTCAACGCCGCCTTCCAGAAGGCCGCGGAGGGCGAGCTCAAGGGCATCCTCGAGTACACCGAGGACCCGATCGTCTCCTCCGACATCGTGAACGCCCCGGCGTCCTGCACCTTCGACTCCTCCCTGACCATGGTCCAGGAAGGCAAGAGCGTGAAGGTCATCGGCTGGTACGACAACGAGTGGGGCTACTCCAACCGCCTCGTGGACCTTACGGTCTTCGTCGGCAACCAGCTCTGATCAACCCAGCAGGCACGTCCATGTGAGAGCAGGGCTCGGGCGGCGCGAGGACGCGCCGTCCGAGCCCTGACTCACGTACAGATCAGAGCTGTTCGATCACGAGCGCTTACGAGCGATCACGAGCTCTTTCAGGAGTCCCTTCATGAAGACGATCGACGAACTCCTCACCGAAGGGGTCGCGGGCAAGCGGGTCTTCGTCCGCGCCGATCTGAACGTGCCGCTGGACGGCACGCGCATCACCGACGACGGCCGTATCCGCGCCGTGCTGCCCACGGTCAAGGCTCTCGCCGACGCGGGCGCCCGGGTCGTCGTCGCCTCCCACCTGGGCCGCCCCAAGGGCGCCCCGGACCCGGCCTTCTCCCTCGCCCCGGCCGCCGCGCGGCTCGGTGAACTCCTCGGGTCGGACGTGGCCTTCGCGACCGACACGGTCGGCGACTCCGCCCGGACCACCGTCGCCGGCCTCGCCGACGGCCAGGTCGCGGTCGTGGAGAACCTGCGCTTCAACGCCGGCGAGACGAGCAAGGACGACGCCGAGCGCGGCGCCTTCGCCGACCAGCTCGCCGCCCTCGCGGACGTCTACGTCGGCGACGGCTTCGGCGCCGTGCACCGCAAGCACGCCTCGGTCTTCGACCTCCCGGCCCGCCTGCCGCACTACGCCGGTTACCTCATCGCCACCGAGGTCGGCGTCCTGAAGAAGCTCACCGACGACGTCAAGCGGCCCTACGCCGTCGTCCTGGGCGGCGCCAAGGTGTCCGACAAGCTCGCCGTCATCGACCAGCTGCTCGGCAAAGCCGACCGGCTGCTCATCGGCGGCGGCATGGTCTTCACCTTCCTCAAGGCCAAGGGCCACGAGATCGGCTCGTCCCTGGTCCAGGAGGACCAGCTCCCGGTCGTCCGGGAGTACATCGAGCGCGCCGAGAAGAACGGCGTCGAGCTGGTCCTGCCGGTGGACGTCGTGGTCGCGCCGGAGTTCCCGGACCTCAAGACCAAGGCCCCTGCCCGTCCCAGCACCGTAGCCGCGGACGCCATGCCGGCCGGGCAGATGGGCCTGGACATCGGCCCGGAGTCCCGCAAGCTGTACGCATCGAAGATCGTCGACGCCGCCACCGTCTTCTGGAACGGCCCCATGGGCGTCTTCGAGCACCCCGATTTCGCCGAGGGCACCAAGGCGGTCGCCCAGGCCCTCCTCGACTCCCAGGCCTTCACGGTGGTCGGCGGTGGCGACTCCGCCGCGGCCGTCCGCATCCTGGGCTTCGACGAGAACGCATTCGGCCACATCTCGACCGGTGGTGGCGCCTCCCTCGAATACCTCGAGGGCAAGACGCTCCCCGGCCTCGCCGCACTGGAGGACTGACCCTTTATGAGCACGCGCACGCCGCTGATGGCGGGCAACTGGAAGATGAACCTCAACCACCTCGAGGCCATCGCGCACGTCCAGAAGCTCGCCTTCGCCCTGGCCGACAAGGACTACGAGGCCGTCGAGGTCGCCGTCCTGCCGCCCTTCACCGCCCTGCGCTCCGTGCAGACCCTGGTCGACGGCGACAAGCTCAAGATCAAGTACGGCGCCCAGGACGTCTCGGCGCACGACAGCGGTGCCTACACCGGTGAGATCTCCGGCTCCATGCTGGCCAAGCTGAAGTGCACGTACGTCGCCGTCGGCCACAGCGAGCGCCGGCAGTACCACGCCGAGACCGACGAGCTGGTGAACGCCAAGGTCAAGGCCGCCTACAAGCACGGCCTGACCCCGATCCTGTGCGTCGGCGAGGAACTGGAGGTCCGCGAGGCGGGCAACCACGTCTCCCACACCCTCGCCCAGGTCGAGGGCGGTCTGAAGGACCTTCCCGCCGAGCATGCCGAGACCGTCGTGATCGCCTACGAGCCCGTCTGGGCCATCGGCACCGGCAAGGTCTGCGGCGCCGAGGACGCCCAGGAGGTCTGCGCGGCGATCCGCGGCAAGATCGCCGAGCTGTACTCGCAGGACCTGGCCGAGAAGGTCCGCATCCAGTACGGCGGCTCGGTCAAGGCGGGCAACGTCGCGGAGATCATGGCCCAGGCCGACATCGACGGCGCCCTGGTCGGCGGCGCCTCGCTGGACGCCGACGAGTTCGTCAAGATCGTGCGCTTCCGCGACCAGTGAGTATGCGCTAGCGGCGATCCGTCGTACCCTTGCGGGGTCCAGCTCTGTGCTGGGCCCCGCGTCGTCCATCCGAATCCGAGGAAGTTGGTCCAGCCGTGGTTTTGGGGTTCTCGATCGCCCTGATCGTCTTCAGCCTGCTGCTGATGCTGCTGGTGCTGATGCACAAGGGGAAGGGCGGCGGCCTCTCCGACATGTTCGGCGGCGGCATGCAGTCCTCCGTCGGCGGCTCCTCGGTCGCCGAGCGCAACCTCGACCGGATCACCGTCGTGATCGGTCTGGCGTGGTTCGCGTGCATTGTCGTGCTCGGCATTCTGATGAAGGTGAACAACTGACCGGGCCGCAATCCGCACGGAACTCGTACGTAAGGCCCCATGTTCGGTACGCGCAGCTGAGCGCGGCCTATCATGGGGCTTGCGTCTAGGTGTGAGGGTTGTAACTCCAATCACTGGACGCGCGTTGGGCCTTACGTAGACTGAGGCGCTCGCAGCGAAGCGGAACGCCGAATCGCTTCGCGGCACCATCACGCAGGGAGTTACGACCGTGGCAAGTGGCAACGCGATCCGGGGAAGCCGGGTCGGGGCGGGGCCGATGGGCGAGGCCGAGCGCGGCGAGTCCGCGCCGCGGCTGCGCATCTCCTTCTGGTGCTCCAACGGACACGAGACCCAGCCGAGCTTCGCCAGCGACGCGCAGGTGCCCGATACCTGGGACTGTCCCCGCTGCGGCTTTCCGGCAGGCCAGGACCGGGACAACCCCCCGGACCCGCCGCGCACCGAGCCCTACAAGACGCACCTGGCGTACGTGCGCGAGCGGCGCAGCGACGCGGACGGCGAGGCGATCCTCGCCGAGGCGCTCGCCAAACTGCGGGGCGAGATCTAGAAGTCGAGACCGGCCGGGCACCCACAGGTGCCCGGCCGGAACTGCTCTCGCGGACCGATTGTCAGTGGTGCCCTCTACGGTTTGTGCATCGGACGAACCATGAGGGGGAGCGGTGGCGACGGTCGGGGTGGGGAGTGTCCGCGCGCCCGCGTGGCGCGGGGGGTTCGGGCGGTTGTGGAGCGCCGCCGTCCTGTCCAGCTTCGGTGACGCCCTGCGGACGGCGGCACTGCCCCTGCTGGCCGTCACACTGACCGACGATCCGCTGCTCATCGCCTCCGTCACGGCCTGCGGTTATCTGCCGTGGATCGTCTTCGGCCTGCTCGGCGGGGCCGTCGCCGACCGGGTCGACCAGCGGCGGGCCATGTGGATGGTGGACGCCCTGCGCGGGCTGCTGGTCGCCGCCTTCGCGGTGGCCGTCGCCCTCGGCCACGCCTCGATCGCCCTGCTGATCGTGCTGGCCTTCGTGCTGACCACCCTCCAGACGCTCTTCGACAACGCGGCCACCGCGCTGCTGCCCTCCCTGGTCGACCGGGACGCGCTGGGCAGTGCCAACGCCCGGCTGCTGACCGGCCAGCGCATCGCCGGCGGCCTGCTGGGCGGACCGGTCGTGCCGTTGCTGCTGGCTGCCGGGGTGGCGATGCCGTTCGCGGCGGACGCGGTGACCTTCCTGGTGGCAGCCGCGCTCATCGCCACACTGCCGGCCGCGGTGCCGGACCGTGAGCCGCGGCCGGCGGGCAGCACCCTGCGACGGGAGATCGCCGAGGGACTGCGCGTCCTGACCCGCGACAAGGCCCTGCGCGGACTGTGCACCGCCACCGCCCTGTGCAACATCGGCATGGGCGCCCTCATCGCCACCCTCGTGATCCTGGTGACCGGCAGGCTCGATGCGGGCAACACCGGATACGCGGTCGCGACGACCGCGTACACGGTCGGCAGCCTGGCCGGGGGAGCGGTGGGCGGTCGGCTGGTCGCCCGCTTCGGACGGATGCGCCTGGTGCTCGTCGCCGGGACGGCGCAGACGGGCGCCCTCCTCGTCATGGGCTCGGTGCACAGCATGGTCGCGCTGGTGGCCGCCCTGGCCCTCTTCGGGTTCATGGGGATGGTGTGGAACGTCAACACCACGACGCTGATGCAGCAGCGCAGCCCCGCCGAGCTGCTGGGCCGCGTGAGCTCCGCGTTCCGGACGCTCGCGGTCGCGGGCGCACCCCTGGGCGCGCTGCTGGGCGGAGCCGTCGCAGGCGCCTGGGGGGAGAACACCCCGGCGCTGCTCGCGGCCGCCTTCTTCCTCTTGTCCGTCACCGCGCTGATACCCGCGCGCCGATCGGACGTACCTGTTGTTGCACCGGACGACGGCGCCACGACAGCCCACGGCAACCGCTGATCAATTAGGTTGGACCGGCAGCGGGGCAGCTACGCAGCAGCACAGGCAGGCAAGGAAGAAGGCTGAAGTCCCAGATGAACGCAGACGGCCGTACCAGGCTCAATCAGACGCCCGAGTGGACGGCACTGGCCAAGCACCGTGAGGAGCTGGGTGAAGTCCGGCTGCGCGAGCTGTTCGCCGCCGACTCCGGCCGCGGCTCCGCGTACACCCTCCGGGTCGGCGACCTGTACGTCGACTACTCCAAGCACCTCGTCACCGACGACACTCTGCGGCTGCTGCGCGAACTGGCCGCCGCCACCGACGTCTTCGGGCTCCGGGACGCCATGTTCCGCGGCGAGAAGATCAACACCACCGAGGACCGGGCCGTGCTGCACACCGCGCTGCGCGCCCCGCGGGACGCGGTGATCGAGGTCGACGGTGAGAACGTGGTGCCGGACGTGCACGCCGTGCTCGACAAGATGGCCGCCTTCGCGGACCGGGTGCGTTCGGGCGAGTGGACCGGCCACACCGGCAAGCGGATCCGGAACATCGTCAACGTCGGCATCGGCGGCTCCGACCTCGGCCCCGCGATGGCGTACGAAGCCCTGCGGGCCTTCACCGACCGCTCGCTGACGGTGCGTTTCGTGTCGAACGTGGACGGCGCCGACCTGCACGAGGCGGTCCGGGACCTGGACCCGGCGGAGACGCTGTTCGTCATCGCCTCCAAGACCTTCACCACCATCGAGACGGTCACCAACGCCACGTCCGCGCGTTCCTGGCTGCTGGACGCCCTCGCTGGGGGCACCTCCCGCTCGAGCGAAGTCGAGAGTGGGGGAGAGGCGGCGGTCGCCAAGCATTTCGTCGCGCTGTCGACGAACGCGGAGAAGGTCGCCGACTTCGGCATCGACGTCGACAACATGTTCGAGTTCTGGGACTGGGTCGGCGGCCGCTACTCGTACGACTCCGCGATCGGCCTGTCCCTGATGATCGCCATCGGCCCGGACCGCTTCCGGGAGATGCTCGACGGTTTCCGCATCGTCGACGAGCACTTCAGGACCGCGCCCGCCGAGTCCAACGTGCCGCTGCTGCTGGGCCTGCTGGGCATCTGGTACGGCAACTTCCACGACGCCCAGTCGCATGCGGTGCTGCCCTACAGCCACTACCTGTCCAAGTTCACCGCCTACCTCCAGCAGCTCGACATGGAGTCCAACGGCAAGTCGGTGGACCGCGAAGGTAAGCCGGTGGAGTGGCAGACCGGGCCGGTGGTGTGGGGCACGCCGGGCACCAACGGGCAGCACGCCTACTACCAGTTGATCCACCAGGGCACCAAACTCATCCCGGCGGACTTCATCGGCTTCGCGCGGCCGGTCGCCGAGCTGAGCGACGAACTGAAGGCGCAGCACGACCTGCTGATGGCCAACTTCTTCGCGCAGACGCAGGCGCTCGCGTTCGGCAAGACGCCCGAGGAGGTGCGGGCCGAGGGCGTGCCCGAGGAACTGGTGCCGCACAAGACGTTCCAGGGCAACCACCCGACGACCACGATCCTCGCGCCCGAGCTGACGCCCTCCGTCCTCGGTCAGCTGGTCGCCCTCTACGAGCACAAGGTGTTCGTGCAGGGCGCGGTGTGGAACATCGACTCCTTCGACCAGTGGGGCGTCGAGCTCGGCAAGGTGCTCGCCAGGCGCGTCGAGCCCGCGCTGACCGAGGGCGCCGAGGTGGAGGGCCTGGACGCCTCCACCAAGGCGCTGGTCGCCACGTACCGGGAGCTGCGCGGCCGGTAGTCACGGGCGCCGGACGGGCGTCGGACGGGCGCCGAGGGAGGCGGGCGGCAGCGCGCCGTCCGCTTCCCGTAGACTCCCGGGCGATCATCACGGCGAGTGCTCGGGGGAGCGCAAAGTGGCACGCACACGCGGAAGTTGGACCGGCGGCACGCTGACGGGCCGGTCCCTGCTCAAGCCTCAGGACGTGGCGCGGGCGGTGTTCCACCCCGCCTGGATCCCGCAGCCGCTCGACCCGTCAGTGGAGCGACTGAAGCGGGCCCGTGTCATCGCCGGGGCGGTCACCTCGCTCGGTGTCTACACCTTCGTCGAGGGCGGTTTCGACCTCACGGAGCTGCTGGAGAACGCGATGACGGCCTCGGTCGTCCTGCTCTTCCTCACCCCGCTCACCGTCGGGGCGATGCTCTGGGTGTGGCGGCGTGGCGGCACGGTGCGGCAGCTGCGGACGCCGCTGCTCAGGTCCCTCGCGCTGCTGGTGCTGTTCGTCGGCTGCGTGGCCGCCGTGCTGCTGCTGGTGCGCACGGTGAACGCGTCCGCGAACGTCGCCGTGATCATCGGGTTCGGCATGACGATGCTGTGGCTGCTGGCCTTCACTGCCGCCGGAGCCGTGCGGGTTTCGGGCAACTTCTTCGGCACGGCCGCCGTCCACCGCTGTCTGCCGCCGCTGCTCGCCATGGTGACCAGCTGGCTGGTGGCCGTCCCGGACCTGGTGACCGGTGATCTGCACGGGCTCAGCCTCACCCTCGGCATCGTCTTCATCCTGGGCGCGCCGGTGACGGTCACCGCCATCGCGCTGCTGGAGATGCGGCGGTTGAAGCGGCGGTACGGAATCCGGCTGAACGCCCATCCCGCGACTCACCCTCCCGTGCCCGGGCCGGTCCCGCCGATGCCCCCGGCGGGATCGCTGTACCCCCTGCCGCAGGGGAACCCGTACGGTCATCCCTACGCGCCGAGTGGCCAGCACCCCTACGCCCCGCACCCGCAGCCGCCGTACAACCCGCAGTACCCGTACGGAGGCTGACCTCCGGGCGGTACCGGCGTCAGGCCACCGCGCTCAGGGTGTCCGCGAGGCGCCTTCGGGCCGCCCGGGCCGCGGGGACGGCGGCCAGCGCGGCGGCGCAGAGCACCGCTGCCGCCCCGAGCAGCACCATCAGGATCGCGGAAGGGCCCGTGGCGATACCCGCGCCGATGCCGCTGGACCGGCCCTGGGCGTCGATCAGCCACCGGGCGAGCGGCAGGCCCAGGGCGGTGGCGGCGAGGACGGCCGCCAAGGCCGTGAGGCCGGTGGCCGTGACGGTGATCGCCGTGATCTGCCGTGGGGACAGCCCGATGGCCTTCAGGGCCAGCAGGTCCCGCTCGCTCTCGCGGACGGTGCCGCCGATCGCGGTCAGCAGCTCGATGAGCCCGATGAGGGCGAGCACGGCGATCAGCCCGGCGACGACCGCGCGCAGCGGCGAGAGCCCGTCGGCCGGGTTGGTCACCGTGTGCACGTCGAGATGGCCGCTGCCGGCCTTCGCGAGCCGGTCGGCGACCTCGCGCGGGTCCGCGCCGGGGGCCAGACGGAGTTCGTAGACCGTCGGGCGGAGATCCGGGTCGTTCTCGCGGAGGGTGTCCAGGGACGTCGAGATGACCCGGCCGGCGTTCTCCGGCTCGATGCTGCGGCCCACGATGTGCAGGACCTGCGGCTGGTCGCCGACGGTCATCCGGACCCAGTCGCCGACGCGCACGTTCAGCAGGTCGAGGAACCCCTGCCCGGCCACGGCCTCGTCGGCGCCGCCGGCGGGGCGGCCCTCGGCGAGGGTGTACGGGTAGGGGTCCTGGTGGGTGCCGAGGCCGCGCAGCGCGATCGTCGCCGTCTGGCTCGCTCCCAGGGCCGCCGTCTCGACGCCGGGATAGGCGGCGGCGACCTCGGGGTCGCGTTCCAGGAGGGAACGGGTCTGCTGTTCGCTCAGGCCGGAGTCGCCGGCGCGGACGCTGAGCGTGGTGGGCAGGCCGATCCGCTCGGGCTCGCTGTGGAAGCGGTCGAGGGTGGTCCAGGCGCTCATCGCCACGACGATCAGCAGCAGCGGCAGCGTGAGGCGGGCGACGGTGGCCAGGGACCGGGGGCGGCGGGTGAATGCCTTGTGCCAGCCCAGCACCAGCGCGGGCGGCATCCGCACGCCGAGGGCCCGGCGCGCCACGCCGGACAGCCGTCCGCCCGAGGGCGCGGCGGGGCGCGGCACCGGCACCGGCGGCACGCGTCCGGCCCGCCAGGCGGCGAGCCCGGTGGTCGCGCCGATGAACAGCACCGCGGCGGCCGGGACCACGAGCAGCGCCACGGTGTGCCCGGGCAGCCCCTGCCACACCCCGACCGCGTCGCCGAGCCGCCCCGGGATCCGGCTTCCCAGGGCCTCGGCGAGACCGGCGGCGGCCAGGGCACCGAGCAGGGCGTAGGCGAGGTGCTGGAGCAGGAAGATCCGGACCACCTGGCCGGGGGTGAAGCCGATGGCCTTCAGGACGGAGAGGTCCCGCAGGTGGCCGCGGATGCGGGTGCCGATCGCCCCGTGCACGGCGAACCCGGCCGCGACCAGCGCGCCCAGCCCGAACAGGCCCAGTACCTGGCCGAGCAGCCGGTTGTCGCCCTGCGCCTCGGCGCGTGCCTGCTGCCAGGTGGAGACCTCGCCGATCGCCCCGGAGCCCAGTACGGTCACGGCGCGCTGGATGACGTAGGAGGTGTCGCCCGGATCCGTCAGCCGCAGCCCGATCACCTGGCCGCCGGGGTCCGGCACCGCCGACGGCAGTGCCCACACCAGGCCCGGCTGCTCACCGGGCCGGTAGCGCGGCTCGGCGCTGTCGGCGAGGCCCACGACGGTCAGCTCGCGGGCGGTGCCGGGCACGGTGAGGGTGTCGCCGGGCTCGGTCAGCAGGGCGCGGGCGAGGCGGCTCTCCAGGACCACGCCGTTCGGGGTCGAGGGGTCCAGCCAGTGACCGGAGACGATCGGCGGACGGTCGCCGGAGGGCCGTTCCGGGGTGCCGCGCAGCTCCACGGCGGCGCGGCTGCCGCGTGCGGAGACGGTGGCGGCGGCGGTCGGGTAGGGCCCGGTGACGGAGTCCACGCCGGCCAGATCGGCCAGCTTCCCGGTGTCGGCCGCCTTGTCGGTGTGCAGCCACACGTGGGCGCCGTGCGACTGCGTGAACACACGCTGCCAGGGGTTGGTCGCGTAGCCGAACAGGGCCGTGGCCAGCAGCAGCGAGGCCACGATGCCCGCGGTGGCCAGGACGAGGAACAGGGCCTCGCCGCGGTGCGTGCGCAGATCGGAGTGCGCCCAGCGCAGGGTGGCTCGCACGGGCCTCAGCCCCTCGGCCCGGACGCCGGGCGGTGGTCGTGGACCCGCATGTCAGTCCTTGAGTTCCAGCACACCGGATATGCCGGCCCGGCGCGGCGGGGTGGTACCGCCGTCGAGTGCCGCGTCGTCGGCGATCCGGCCGTCGAAGAAGCTGATCACCCGGTCCGCGGCGCTGGCCAGCCGGGCGTCGTGCGTGACCAGCACGATCGTCTGGCCGCGCTGGTGGAAGCGGGACAGCAGCCGCATCACCTCGCGGGTGCCCTTGCTGTCGAGGCTGCCGGCCGGCTCGTCGGCCAGCAGCAGCGGCGGGTGGTTGACCAGGGCCCGGGCCAGCGCGACGCGCTGCTGCTCGCCGCCGGACAGCTCGCCCGGCATGCTGCGTTCCTTGCCCGTCAGTCCCAGCTCGGCCAGCAGCGCCTCGCGCTCGGCGCGCGCCTGCTTGGGCGGGGTCCCGGCGAGCAGGGCGGGCAGCTCCACGTTGTCGGCGACGGACAGGTTGGAGACGAGGTTGAAGAACTGGAAGACGATCCCGATCCGCTTCCTGCGCTCCACCGCCCACCGGGCCTCGCTGTATGTGTCGGTGGACTCGCCGTCGAGCCACAGGTGGCCCGCGTCGGGCCGCTGGAGCCCGCCGAGCAGATGCAGCAGCGTCGACTTGCCGGCGCCGGACGGGCCGGTGATCGCCACGAACTCGCCCTGCCGTACGCACAGGTCGACCCCGCGCACGGCGTGCGCCGGGGCACCCTCGCCGTGGTGGGTCTTCACCAGCCCCTCGGCGCGCAGCACAGGAGCGGGACGGTTGTCGCTCACTCCAGCTCCTCCAGCTCTTCCTGGCACCGTTCCAGCCAGTCGAGGTCGGCCTGCAGGTGCAGCATCGCGCCCTCGATCAGCAGATGGGCGATGCGGTTGTCGCGGTCTTCGGCGGCGGCCAGCTTCGACATCTGCCGCATGGTGTTCAGGTACTGGCGCCGCTGCTGGTTGATCAGCGTGATCTGCTCGGCGAGGCCGGTCTGCGGAGCGAGCGCCAGCTTCATGAAGAACTCGTCCCGTACCCGCGGCTCGTCCTCGGGCTCCTCGAACCAGGCGCGCAGCGCCTCCCGCCCGGCGTCGGTGAGGTGGTAGACCTTTTTGTTGGGCCGGCTGGACTGCGTTACGTCCTCGCCCTCGATCAGTCCCGACTTCTCGAGGCGGCCGAGGGTCACATAGATCTGGCCGACGTTCGGCTGAGGGTACGCGGAGCCCAGCAGTTGCTCAAGGTCCTGCTTGAGCTCGTAGCCGTGGGCGGGTCCGCGGGCGAGGAGAGCCAGGAGGGGCAGGCGCACGCGTGCAGTCCTCCTGTCTGGTCCAATGTGCTCCAGGCCCTAGTATCGCCCATACCTAACAGGTATACATGGCCTCTGATTCCGGGCAAGGGTGCCCAGCGCCGGTGTACAGGGAGGAACCTATGCGGTGGATCCATGCCGCGGGTAGGGGCCTCCTCGTTCTCGTCGTGGTCCTGACCGGCTACGTCGCCGCCGGAGCCCGGGCGGGCGAGCCCTCCGGGAGCGACCGCGGCCCCCTCACCCTGGCCACCGCCGGAGACCTCACCGGCTACCTCGGCCCCCTGCTCGAAGGCTGGAATCGTACTCACCCCGGCGAGAAGGTCACCCTCGTCGAGCTGCCGGACTCGGCCGACGAGACCCAGGCCCAGATGGTCACCGACCTGCGCGACGGCGACCGCAGCCGGTTCGACGTGCTCAACATCGACGTCAACTGGACCTCGGAGTTCGCGGCGGCGGGCTGGATCAGACCGCTGCCCCGGGACCGTTTCCCCCTGCAGACCTTCCTCCAGCCGGTCGTGGACACGGCGACCTACGACGGGCAGCTCTACGCCGTCCCGTACGTCACCAACGCCGGCCTGCTCCTGTACCGCAAGGACGTCCTGGCCGAGGAGGGCGTGGCGCCGCCGCGCACCTGGGCGGAGCTGGAGCGGTACGCGAGGACCATCGCTCCGAAGCACGGCCTCGACGGCTACGCCGGACAGTTCCTGCCCTACGAGGGCCTCACGGTGAACGCCGCCGAGGCCGTCTACTCGGCGGGCGGCTCGATCCTCGGCGACGAGGGCGAGCGCGTCACCGTCGATTCGGCGGCGGCTCGCGAGGGCATCGGATTCCTGGCGCGCGGAGTGCGCGACGGCTGGATCCCCAGGGAAGCGCTGACCTACAAGGAAGAAGAGTCCAAACAGGCCTTCCAGGACGGCCGGCTGCTCTTCCTGCGGAACTGGCCCTACGCCTACGTCGGCGCCTCCGCCCCCGGTTCGAAGATCGCCGGGAAGGTCGGCGCGGTCCCCCTGCCCGGGCCCGACGGTCCGGGGACCAGCGTCCTCGGCGGCTCCAACCTGGCCGTCAGCGCGCACGCGCGGCACCCGGACTCGGCGGCCCGCCTGATCGCGTACCTCACCAGTGAGCGCGTCCAGCGCCAGGTACTCACCCGCGGCGCGCTGCCGCCCGTGCGGGCCGATCTCTACCAGGACCCCGCGCTCATCCGCAGGTTCCCCTACCTGCCGACGCTGCGGACGAGCGTCCTCGCGGCCGAGCCGCGCCCCAAGAGCCCGCGCTACGACCAGGTCAGCCTCGTCGTGCAGGCGGTCGTGCACGACGCGATGGCCGGGCACCAGACGCCCGCCGCCGCCATGCGCCGGCTGGCGCGCGAGCTCGCCGCCATCTCGCGCCGCTAGCCGCCCCCGCGTCGCTCGCCCATCGAGCTCCTACTTACTTGTTAGGTAACGCGGACGTCTCGAATCACTGACTATCGCACCGGTATGTCCGGATTCAGCCACCTCAACCGCTCGGTAGCTTCTGCCATTTCATTGACACCCTCTCGACACGCCTACTTAACATGCATGCATAACCGCTGCCCTCCTCAGAGACAGGTCGATGGGTTGAACAGGCACCACTGGTGGCGTGACGCAGTGATCTATCAGGTGTACGTCCGCAGCTTCCTCGACAGCACCGGCGACGGCATCGGCGACCTCGCCGGCGTCCGGGCCGGACTGCCGTACCTCAAGAAGCTCGGCGTCGACGGGATCTGGCTGAGCCCCTTCTATCCCTCGCCGCAGCACGACCACGGCTACGACGTGGCCGACTACTGCGACGTCGACCCGCTCTTCGGTGACCTCGACGAGTTCGACCAGCTGGTCGGGGCCGCGCGCCGGCTGGGCATCAAGGTGCTGCTCGACATCGTCCCGAACCACTGCTCCAGCGAGCACCCCTGGTTCCGTGAGGCGCTCGCAGCGGCTCCCGGCAGCCCGGCCCGGGCCCGCTTCCACTTCGCCGACGGCCGCGGCCCCGACGGCTCCGAGCCGCCCAACAACTGGCACGCCATGTTCGGCGGGCCGGCGTGGAGCCGGGTGACCGAGGCGGACGGACGCCCCGGCCAGTGGTACCTGCACATGTTCACACCCGAGCAGCCCGACTGGAACTGGCGCGAGCCGGAGGTCGCGGCCGAGTTCGACCGGGTGCTGCGCTTCTGGCTGGACCGGGGCGTCGACGGCTTCCGCATCGACGTCGCCGCCGGCCTCTACAAGCACCCCGAGCTGCCCGACTCCGACGACCCGGAGGCCGACGCCCGCACCCGCGACTCGGTCAACCCGCTCGCCTGGAACCAGCCCGAGGTGCACGACGTGTGGCGCCGCTGGCGCTCCATATGCGAGGAGTACACCGAGCGCGACGGCGGCGAACGCCTCCTCGTCGGCGAGGTGTCCGTGCCGACCGCCCGCGAGCACGCGCAGTACGTCCGCTCCGACGAACTGCACCAGGCCTTCTTCTTCGACCTGCTGAGCGCCTCCTGGGACGCGGATGCCTTCCGGAAGGTCATCTCGGAGGCCATGCAGGACATCGCCGGGACCGGCTCCACCGTCACCTGGGTCCTCAACAACCACGACCAGGTCCGCACCGTCACCCGCTACGGCGAACCCGCCACCGAGGGCAGCGGCCTCGGCGCCGCCCGTGCCCGAGCCGCCGCGCTGCTCCTGCTGGCCCTGCCCGGTGCCGCGTACATCTATCAGGGCGAGGAGCTGGGGCTGCCGGAGGTCGTGGACCTGCCCGACGACGTGCTCACCGACCCGATCTTCCGCCGCACCGGCAGCCGGGCCCGGATCCGCGACGGCTGCCGGGTCCCGCTGCCCTGGTCGGGCCAGGCCTCGCCGTTCGGCTTCACCCCGGGCGTGGAGAGCGCCAAGCCGTGGCTGCCGCAGCCGGAGTACTTCGCCGAGTACGCCACCGACCGCGCCCTCGCCGACACCCGCTCCTTCTGGCACCTGTACCGCGACGGCCTCCAACTGCGCGGCACCCTGCCCCAGCTGGGCGAGGGAACCCTGCGCTGGCTGGACGCCTCGCCCGGCGTCCTGGCCTTCGAACGCGGCGACCTGGTGTGCGCCGTCAACTTCGGCACGGCCCCCACCCCCGCGCCGGTCCCCGGCAC
>NZ_JAIGQA010000309.1:0-4664 GCF_019733245.1 Streptomyces sp. WAC04114 | reverse complement strand
CTCGTACGGACTCCTCGTCCAGCTCTACTCCCTGCTCTCCCGCCGCTCCTGGGGCATGGGCGACCTCGGTGACCTCGCCGAGCTGGCCGGCTGGGCCGGGCGGTCGCTGGGCGCCGGGTTCGTCCAGGTCAACCCGCTGCACGCCGCCGTGCCCGGAGCCCCCACCGACCCCTCTCCGTACCGCCCCTCCTCGCGCCGCTTCCCCGACCCCGTGCACCTGCGGATCGAGGACATCCCCGAGGCCGCGTACGTCGACGACCCCGAACGCCTGCGCGCCCTGCTGGAGAAGGCGGGCCGGCTGCGCGAAGCGGTGCTGCACAAGGGCGCGTTGATCGACCGGGACGCCGTGTGGGAGCTCAAGCGGGAGGCGCTGGAACTGATCGGCGAGGTCCCCCTCGGCCCCGGCCGGCGCGCCGCCTACTGCGACTTCCTCGCCGAGCAGGGCCAGGCCCTGGAGGACCACGCCACCTGGTGCGCCCTCGCCGAGGTGCACGGCTCCGACTGGCACCGCTGGCCGACGGGCCTGCGCGATCCGCGGTCGGCCGAGACGACCCAGGCGCGCAACGGCCTCATGGACCGGGTCGACTTCTGGTCCCGGCTCGCCTGGCTCACCGACACCCAGCTCACCGCCGCGCAGCGCGCCGGGACCGAGGCCGGGATGCCCGTCGGGATCGTGCACGACCTCGCGGTCGGCGTGCACCCCGGCGGCGCCGACGCCTGGGCGCAGCAGGAGCACTTCGCCGCCGGCATGTCCGTCGGCGCACCGCCGGACGCCTTCAACGCCCGCGGCCAGGACTGGGGCCTGCCGCCCTGGCGCCCCGACCGCCTCGCCGAGTCCGGCTACGCCCCGTTCCGCGACCTGCTGCGCGCCCTGTTCCGCTACGCCGGAGCCCTGCGCATCGACCACGTGATGGGCCTGTTCCGCCTCTGGTGGGTCCCGCAGGGCCACCCGCCCACCGAGGGCACCTACGTCCGCTACGACGCCGAGGCCATGCTCGCCGTCCTCGTCCTGGAGGCCTCCCGGGCCGGGGCGCTCGTCATCGGCGAGGACCTCGGCACGGTGGAGCCCGGCGTGCGCGAGGCGCTGCGTGAGCGCGGGGTGCTCGGCACGTCCGTGCTGTGGTTCGAACGCGACTGGGACGGCGACGGCCGCCCCCTGCCCCCCGACGGCTGGCGCGCCGACTGCCTGGCCACCGCCACCACCCACGACCTGCCCTCCACCGCCGCCCGCCTCACCGGCGAGCACGTCGAGCTCCGCGACAGCCTGGGCCTGCTCGCCCGGCCCCTGGAGGAGGAGCGCGCCGAGGCCGCCGCCGACGCGGGGGAGTGGCTCGCCCTGCTCTCCCGGCTGGGCCTGCTGCACGGCACGGGCGGCGGCGGTGACACGTCGTCGGAGGAGGCCCAGATCCAGGCCGTCCACCGCTTCCTGCTGCGCACCCCGGCCCGCATGGTCGGCGTCTGGCTGCCGGACGGCGTCGGCGACCGCCGCCCGCAGAACCTCCCGGGGACGTGGGACCAGTACCCGAACTGGCGCCTGCCGATCGCGGACGCACAGGGGCGGCCGGTGACCCTGGAGGACCTGGCGTCCTCACCGCGGCTGCACGCGCTGCTGGAGGTGCTCAGGGAGGGCGGCACATGAGGCCGGGGGCTCTTACGGCACCCCGGGCGCGCGCCCCCGGTCGGCGTTGGATATTTTGACACCGTGGACAAGAAGAACGCCCTGCGCGCCGGCGCCCTGGCAGCCGGTACGACGCTGATGATGCTGCTCATGTCGTCCCCCGCGAGCGCGCTCACCCGCGACGACGGTGACGACCCCGGTCAGGGCCTGAGCGTCATCGAGACGCTGGGCCTCTTCGTCGCGACCCCCATCGTGCTCTACCTGATCATCCACGTTCTGGTGACGATCGCGGACAGGACGCACCAGAAGAAGGACCCGACCAGCTCCAACATCACCGCCAAGGCCGACGCGAAGAGCGAAGTCAAGGCCTGACCCGCGTTCCTCGTCGAGGGCGCCGTCGCGATGACCGCGGCGGCGCCCTCGTCATGTCAGGACCTCTCCGAGCCCGCCAGCAGGTCCCGCAGCAGATCGGCGAGCTGCCCGGCCCGCTGCGCGCCCAGGACGGAGAGCGCCTCCGTCTGCACCGCCAGTCCCGCCCCGACCGCTTCGTCGACCAGGGCGCGGCCCTCGTCGGTGAGCGTGACGTGCAGTCCGCGCCGGTCGTGCGGATCGGGTGAGCGGCGCAGCAGGCCCGCCCGCTCCAGCTTGTCCAGGCGCCCCGTCATGCCGCCGGTGGTGAGCATCAGCGTCGCGGAGAGCTGCCGGGGGGAGAGCGTGTAGGGCTCGCCGGAGCGGCGCAGGGTCGCCAGCACGTCGAACTCCCCGCGGGAGATGCCGAACTTCGCGTACGCCTGCCCCACCCGCTCCCCGATCGCGTGCGAGAGCCGGTTGATGCGGCCGAAGACCTCCATGGCGGCGGTGTCGAGGTCGGGCCGGACCGTCGCCCACTGGTCGACGATCGCGTCGACGGGGTCCTTGCGCTGCTCGGGGCGTTCGCTCATGGCACGAGTATCGGCCGCTTCTCGGTCACCCGCAAGAAAGTAGCTTGACGGAAAGTTGCTTAGCGTTAAGCTACTTTCTGCCGACCTACTTCGAAGGGTGTCTCCCATGGCCCTCTCCCGCCCGGCCCTCATCACCCTCACCGCCCTCGCGCCCGTCTCCTGGGGCACGACCTACGCGGTCACTACCGAGTTCCTCCCGCCCGACCGCCCCCTGTTCACCGCCCTGATGCGGGCCCTGCCCGCCGGTCTGCTGCTGCTCGCCCTCGCCCGGGTGCTGCCGCGCGGTGCCTGGTGGTGGAAGGCGGCGGTGCTCGGCGCGCTGAACATCGGCGCCTTCTTCCCGCTGCTGTTCCTCTCCGCGTACCGGCTGCCCGGCGGTCTGGCGGCCGTCGTCGGCTCCGCCGGTCCGCTGTTCGTGGCCGGCCTCTCGGCGCTGCTGCTCGGGCAGCGGCCGTCGGCGCGCACGCTGGTGACCGGGGCCGTGGCCGCGTTCGGCGTCAGCCTCGTCGTCCTGCGGGCGGCCGGGGCGCTGGACACGCTCGGCCTGCTGGCGGCCGTCGCCTCCACCGCCTCGATGTCCACCGGCACCGTGCTCACCCAGCGCTGGGGCCGCCCGGAGGGAGTCGGTCCGCTGGCGCTGACCGGCTGGCAGCTGACCGCGGGCGGCCTGCTCATCGCCCCGCTCGCCTTCCTGGTCGAGGGCGCCCCGCCGGCGCTGGACGGCCGGGCGGTCGGCGGCTACCTCTACCTCGCCGTCGCGAACACCGCCGTCGCGTACTGGCTGTGGTTCCGCGGCATCGGCCGCATGACCGCCACCCAGGTCACCTTCCTCGGGCCGCTCTCCCCGCTGACCGCGGCCGTCGTCGGCTGGGCGGCGCTCGGACAGGCGCTGACGCCGGTGCAGCTGGTCGGCATGGGGCTGGCGTTCGGGGCGACGGTGGCGGGGCAGTTCGTCACCCGGACGCCGCGCACCTCCGAGCACACCGTGAAGGTCCGCGCGGAACCGATGCGTGCCGGACGGAGCGCTGCGACGGTAGGCGGGGAGCTCAGGCCCCCACTCCCGCAGAGCAGGCGGAAGGGGCGCCCGGTACACACCGGACGCCCCTTCCGCCACACGGGAAAACCGCCGGACTACTCCCCGGCCGCCGCGTCCGCCCGCTGGGCCCGCAGGGCCCGCTCCACACCCGCGCGGGACTCCGAGACCAGGCGCCGCAGAGCAGCGGTCGGCTCGGCGGAGGCCAGCCAGGCGTCCGTGCGGTCCAGGGTCTCCTGGGAGACCTGCACGGTCGGGTAGAGGCCGACGGCGATCTGCTGGGCCATCTCGTGGGAGCGGGACTCCCAGATGTCCTTGACCACCTCGAAGTACCGCTCCGCGTACGGGGCGAGCACCTCACGCTGGTCGGTCTGGACGAAGCCGGCGATGACCGCCTCCTGCACGGCGTTCGGCAGCTTGTCGGAGTCGACGACCGACGCCCACGCCTCCGCCTTGGCCTCCGCCGTCGGCCGGGCCGCCCGGGCCGTGGTCGCGTGGCGCTCACCCGCGGCCGTGCGGTCACGCTCGTACTCGCCCGCGATCTCCGCCTCGTCGAACCGGCCGACCGCGGCGAGCCGCTGCACGAACGTCCACCGCAGCTCCGTGTCGACGGCCAGGCCCTCGATCGTCTGCGAGCCGTCCAGCAGCGCCTCCAGCAGATCGAGCTGCTCCGGCGTGCGGGCCGTGGCCGCGAACGCGCGCGCCCACGCCAGCTGGTGGTCGCTGCCCGGCGCCGCCGCCCGCAGGTGCGCCAGCGTCGCGTCGGTCCAGCGGGCCAGCAGCGCCTCGCGGGCGGCCGGGTCGGCGTACAGGTCGATCGCCAGCTTCACCTGCCGCTGGAGCGACTGCACGACACCGATGTCCGACTCCTTGCCGATGCCGGACAGCACCAGCGACAGGTAGTCGCGGGCCGCCAGCTCGGCGTCGCGCGTCATGTCCCAGGCAGACGCCCAGCACAGGGCGCGCGGAAGCGAGGACTCGAAATCGCCGAGGTGCTCCGTGACGAAGGCCAGCGACCGCTCGTCCAGGCGGACCTTCGCGTACGACAGGTCGTCGTCGTTGAGCAGGATCA
>NZ_JAIGQA010000308.1:0-4753 GCF_019733245.1 Streptomyces sp. WAC04114 | reverse complement strand
GACCCACAGAGCCGGCCTCATGACCCACGGCGCGGGCCTCATGACAAACGGAGCCGGCCTCATGACCCGCGCTGCTCGTCGCGGGTCATGAGGCCGGCTCCGTTTGTCATGAGGCCCGCGCCGTGGGTCATGAGGCCGGCTCCGTTTGTCATGAGGCCCGCGCCGTGGGTCATGAGGCCGGCTCTGTGGGTCGTGAGGCCCGCGCCGTGGGTCATGAGGCCAGCTCTGTGGGTCGTGAGGCCCGCGCCGTGGGTCATGAGAACCGCTCCGTGGGTCATGAGGCCGGCGCCGTGGGTCATGAGGCCGGCTCCGCGGGTCATGAGGCCGGCTCCTTCAGCGCACGGTTTGCCGGGACCTCGGCCGTGACCGTCACCGCCGCCGGGTCCAGGTCGCGCGGCGTCGGCATCACGCTGCCGGGCAGCTGGACGGCCGCGGCGCCGTGCGCGACGGCGGAGGCCAGGGCCTCGGGGCCGTTGCCGCCGGCGATCAGGAAACCGGCGAGGGAGGAGTCGCCGGCGCCCACGTTGCTGCGGACGGCGGCGACGCGGGCGCTGCCGAACCAGGCGCCCTCGTCGGAGACGAGCAGCTGCCCGTCGGCGCCGAGGCTCGCGAGGACGGCCCGGGCACCCATCTCACGCAGTTCCTCTGCGGCCTTGACGGCGTCGCCGACGGTGGCGAGGGGGCGGCCGACGGCTCCGGCGAGCTCCTCGGCGTTGGGCTTGACCACGTCGGGCCGCTCACGCAGGGCGGCGAGCAGCGCGGGCCCGGAGGTGTCCAGGGCGATCCGTGCCCCGGCGGCGTGCGCGCGGGCGACCAGCTCGGCGTACCAGGAGGGGGCCAGTCCGCGCGGGAGGCTGCCGCAGCAGGCGATCCAGGAGGCGTCGCGGGACTGCTGCCGCACGGTCTCCAGGAGCAGTTCGCGTTCGGCGCCGGAGAGTTCGGGGCCGGGCGCGTTGATCTTCGTCAGGACGCCGTCGGACTCGGCGAGGGCGATGTTGGAGCGGGTGGCCCCGGCGACCGGGACGGGCGCGACCTCGATGCCCTGCTGGTCGAGCAGGTCGGCGACGAGTGCGCCGGGGGCGCCGCCCAGGGGCAGGACCGCCACCGTGCGCTGTCCGGCGGCGGCGACGGCGCGCGAGACGTTCACGCCCTTGCCGCCCGGGTCCATCCGCTCGCCGGTGGCGCGGATGACCTCACCGCGGTCGAGGGACGGCACCTCGTAGGTGCGGTCCAGGGACGGGTTGGGGGTGACGGTGAGGATCATGCGCGCACTACTTCCGTGCCGCCGCGCTCGATCGCGACGGCGTCTTCGGGGCTCAGCCCGCTGTCGGTGATCAGCAGGTCCACATCGCTCAGGTCACCGAAGCGGGCGAAGTGCTCCTGGCCGTGCTTGGAGGAGTCGGCGAGCAGCACCACGCGGCGGGCGGCGGCCACGGCCGCGCGCTTCACCGCGGCCTCGGCGAGGTCGGGGGTGGTCAGACCGTGCTCGGCGGAGAAGCCGTTGGCGGCCACGAACAGCACGTCGGCGCGGATCTCGCCGTACGCCCGCAGCGCCCAGGCGTCCACGGCGGCGCGCGTGCGGTGCCGTACGCGCCCCCCGATGAGGTGGAGTTGGATGCCGGGGTGGTCGGCGAGGCGGGCCGCGATGGGGAGGCTGTGCGTGACGACCGTGAGGGAGGCCTCCAGCGGGAGGGCGGCGGCCATCTTGGCCACCGTCGTCCCGGCGTCGAGGATCACCGTGCCCTCGACGGGCAGTTCGGCGAGGGCCGCCTTGGCGATGCTGTCCTTCTCGTCGGCGGCGGTCGTCTCGCGCTCGGCGAGGTCCGGCTCGAAGTCGAGGCGCCCGGCCGGGATGGCCCCGCCGTGCACCCGGCGGACGAGTCCGGCGCGGTCGAGGGCCTTGAGGTCACGGCGGATCGTCTCCGCCGTCACCTGGAACTGCTCGGCCAGCGACACGACATCCACTCGGCCGCCGTCACGGGCGAGCCGGAGGATCTCCTGCTGCCGCTCCGGTGCGTACATGTCCGTTCGCCTCCGCCTCATGCCCGAACGTGTGGTTTCAGCGGGAGGCTACGCCGAGATTTCCGCAAAGTAAACAGGTTCGGACGCAATCGGGCACAGACAGAAATGCGGGCGGGCCCGGCACCCGAGGGTGCCGAGCCCGTACTCCCTGTTCGCCGCACCTCAGGCGACCAGCACCGGCCGCCCCTAGGGGACCAGCACCGGCTCCGTGTTCCCGACCGGCGCCTGCTCCCCCTCCACGTGCTGCGCGGGCCGCTTCGGCAGCGCGAACATCA
This sequence comes from Streptomyces sp. WAC04114, assembly GCF_019733245.1. Taxonomy (NCBI): domain Bacteria; kingdom Bacillati; phylum Actinomycetota; class Actinomycetes; order Kitasatosporales; family Streptomycetaceae; genus Streptomyces; species Streptomyces sp. WAC04114. Next base: position 2,456 of record NZ_JAIGQA010000308.1, on the reverse strand, counting down.
GCAGGAAGATGGCGCCCAGCACCGCGGCGACGTAGCCGAGCGCGTTCTGGAAGGCGTCCGCGAAGGCCGGGCCGATCTGCTCGGGCCGCAGATGGTCGGAGATCGTGCCGAAGAACACCACCGACACCAGGGCGAGCCCGAGCGCGTTGCCCATCTGCTGCACGGTGTTGATCAGCCCCGACGCCGAACCGGCGTGCTCGCGCGGCACCTCCGAGAGGATCGCGTCGGTCAGCGGCGCGACGATCAGGCCCATGCCGACGCCCATCACCACGAGCGGGAGCGCCATCTGCCAGGGAGCTATGTCCATGCCGTAGTGCCCGGACTCCCAGATGTAGAGCAGCACCCCGATCGCCATCACCAGCGCGCCCGCCTGGAGCACCTTGCGGCCGAAGCGCGGGACCAGCTTCTGCACCGACATCCCGGCGGCCACCGACACCGCGATCGAGAACGGCACCCCGGTCAGCCCGGCCTTCAGCGGGCTCCAGCCCAGTCCGAACTGCATGTACAGCGTCCACACCAGGAAGAACACGCCGAGGGCGACACCGAAGACGGTCTGTACGGCGATCCCGGCCGCGAAGCTCTTGACCTTGAACAGCGACAGCTCGACCAGCGGGGAGCCGTCCCGCGCGGACTTGCGCCTCTCGAACGCCACCAGCACCGCGAGGACGACGAGCGAGCCGGCCATCGAGACGTACCCCCACACCGGCCAGTCCAGCTCGCGGCCGCGGATGAGCGGGTAGAGCAGCATCAGCAGGCCCAGCGTCACGAGCGCGACACCCACCAGGTCCAGCTTGAGGGCGCGCGGCGCCTTGGACTCGGTGATGAAGCGGCTGCCGAGGAGCAGTCCGGCGACACCGACGGGCAGGTTGATCAGGAAGATCGACCGCCACTCCCAGCCGAACAGGTTCCACTCCGTCAGCAGCGCGCCCAGCAGCGGCCCGGATACGGCCCCGAGACCGACGACCGCGCCGAACAGCCCGAACACCTTGCCCCGCTCGTGCGCCGGGAAGGTGGCGTGCACGATCGACAGCACCTGCGGCACCATCAGCGCGGCCATGCCGCCCTGCAGGAAGCGCGAGGCGACCAGCATCTCCGGGTTCACCGCGAGGCCGCACAGCGCGGAGGCGACCGTGAATCCGCCGATGCCGACGAGGAAGATCCGCTTGCGGCCGTGGATGTCGCCGAGCCGTCCACCGGTGATCAGGCCCGCGGCGAAGGCGAGGGCGTAACCGGCGGTGATCCACTGGATCTGGCTGAAGGAGGCGCCGGATTCCCGCTGGATCGACGGGATGGCGATGTTGACGATCGTCACGTCGACGAGGTCCATGAAGGCCGCGGTCATCACGATCGCGAGGGCGAACCAGCGCCGGCGGTCGGTCCCGCCGCCTGCCGTGCCGAGAGTGGTGTCGGTGGAGTTCATGCTTCGAAGGTAGCCCCCCATTAGGTCAGATTGTGTCCTACTGGTGCGGCATCCTCGTCGGTATGACGACGGACACTCCGGCTCGGCTGCTGACCCTCCTCTCCCTCCTCCAGACGCCCCGCGAATGGCCCGGCGGCGAGCTCTCCGAGCGGCTCGGGGTCTCCCGCCGCACGGTCCGGCGGGACATCGACCGACTGCGCGAGCTCGGCTATCCCGTACAGGCGACCAAGGGCGCCGACGGCGGCTACCGGCTGGTCGCCGGCAAGGCCATGCCGCCGCTCGTGCTCGACGACGAGGAGGCCGTGGCCATCGCGGTCGGGCTGCGCGCCGGGGCGGGGCACGCGGTGGAAGGCCTGGACGAGGCGTCGGTGCGGGCGCTGGCCAAGCTGGAGCAGGTCCTGCCGGGCCGGCTGCGCCACCGCGTGACCACCCTCCAGGCCGCGACCACGCCGTGGACCAGCGGGGACGGGCCGAGCATCGCGCCCGAGACCCTGACCGTCATGGCCTCGACGGTGGCCGGGCACGAGCGGCTGCGGTTCGCCTACCGGGCGGCGGACGGCACGGAGACCCGGCGCCTGACGGAGCCGTACCGGCTGGTGTCGACGGGTCGCCGCTGGTACCTGGTGGCGTACGACATCGACCGGGACGACTGGCGCACCTTCCGCGTCGACCGGGTCAGCGAGCCGTTCGCCACCGGGGCACGCTTCGTACCGCGCGAGCTGCCGACGGGGAACGCGGCGGAGTACCTGCGGCGTTCGATGCAACGGCAGCAGCAGGTCTACGACTTCGAGGTCACGTTCGCCGCCCCGGCCGACTTCGTCGCGGCCCGGGTACCCCACTGGCTGGGCACGCCCGAGCCGTTGGACGACGGCAGCTGCCGGCTGCGGGGATCCGTCGGGGACGCGGTGCAGTGGGTTGCGTTCCGGCTGGCGATGCTGGAGTGCGACTTCGTGGTGCACGAGCCGGAACAACTCGTCACGGCCGTGAGGGAGTTGGGGGCGCGGTTGAGCAGGGCGGCGGCCGGAGGGGACGCGGG
>NZ_JAIGQA010000307.1:0-4909 GCF_019733245.1 Streptomyces sp. WAC04114 | reverse complement strand
GTAGAGATGGGTGGGGCCCAGCTTTGCTCTGGCGTCCTTGGTGTCCTGCCAGAGGTGGGGGTTCGACGTGACGATGAGCGCTGGGCCTTCCGCGTCGCGTACGGCCTGGGTGGCGGTGGTTCGGCGGGTTTCCCTTGGGGCTACGAGGACCTTTTCCCACCCGCCCGTCCGTTCCTGCCCGAACAGGGATGCCGGGCTCGCGGGGACGGTCGCCGGGGCGGGGTCGGCGGTCGCCGTCGGGTGTGGGAGGTCGGCAGGGCTTGTCGGCGGGCCCGGTGGGCTCGCGGGATCGGGTGCCGAGCGGCGCGGTGTCGGGACCTCGTGCTGCACAGCTGTGGATGCGTGCTCGTGCGCCGCCGCGGGTACCTCGTGCGGCGTCGGTGCCGACCGCTCCTCCGCCGCCGGGATCCGCTCCTCCGCCGCCAGGATTCTCTCCTCCCGGCGTCTGGCCCGGACCGCCCGCCACCGGGCCAGGGTGCCCATCACGAACACGGTCAGGACGACCAGGATCATCAGCTGGCCGATGAACAGGCCCCAGAACAGGCCGTAGCCGGAGAGTTCGCCGGGGGGCGTGTCGGGCCAGGCGCCGGGGATGTCGTGGGGCTGGGCGATGAGACCGCGCATGGCGAGCGGCGTGCGGGCGAAGGTGACGCCGGAGGGCCAGGAGCCGTGGGCGAACAGGGCGGCCAGGCCCGTGGCCGTCCACGCCAGCACCGTCATGCCGAGGAGGAACGCCAGTATGCCGATTAGCAGGCCGTCGGGGATGCCTCCCTGGCCGGCCCGCCGGTCGTGACGGTCGTCCGGTCTCACGCGTCCTCCCCTGTGCCTACGCCACCGTCGATTCGGAGTCGCCCAGGTGGTGCTCCACGAAGGCCGCGGCGCGTTCCTCCGCCTCGAGTTCGGCGGCGCGCAGGGCGTCGTCCGCGAGGTCGGCGGAGGACTGGGTCATCGCGCGGTCGGTGAAGACCAGGGGGCGTTCGGTCTCCGTGACCAGGTGTTTGACGACCTGGACGTTGCCGTTGACGTCCCAGACGGCGATGCCGGGGGTGAGCGTCGGGATGATCTCCACCGCCCAGCGGGGGAGGCCCAGGACGCGGCCTGTCGCCCTCGCCTCGTCCGCCTTCTGGGCGTAGATCGTCCTGGTCGACGCCATCTTCAGGATCGCCGCGGCCTCCTTGGCGGCCGCGCCGTCGACGACGTCGGAGAGGTGGTGGACGACCGCCACGAAGGACAGGCCCAGGCGTCGGCCGAACTTCAGCAGGCGCTGGAACAGCTGGGCGACGAAGGGGCTGTTGATGATGTGCCAGGCCTCCTCGACCAGGAAGATGCGCTTCTTCCGGTCGGGGCGGATCCAGGTGTGCTCCAGCCACACGCCGACGATCGCCATGAGGATGGGCATGGCGATGGAGTTGCGGTCGATGTGCGAGAGGTCGAAGACGATGAGCGGGGCGTCCAGGTCGATGCCGACCGTGGTGGGGCCGTCGAACATGCCGCGCAGGTCACCGTCGACCAGGCGGTCCAGGACCAGGGCGACGTCCAGGCCCCAGGCCCGTACGTCGTCTATGGCGATGTTCATCGCCTCGGCGGACTCGGGTTCGGGGTGGCGTAGTTGCTCGACGATGTCGGTCAGGACCGGCTGGCGGTCGACGATGGTCTCATTGACGTAGGCGTGGGCGACCTTGAGGGCGAAGCCGGAGCGTTCGTCCAGGCCGTGGCCCATGGCGACCTCGATGATCGTCCGGAGCAGGGCGAGCTGGCCGGTGGTGGTGATCGCGGGGTCGAGCGGGTTGAGGCGGATTCCCATGTCCAGGGCCGCTGTCGGGTCCAGGCGGATGGGAGTTATGCCCAGCTCCTGCGCGATGAGGTTCCACTCGCCGACGCCGTCCTCGCCCTGGGCGTCCAGGACGACGACCTGGCGGTCGCGGAAGCGGAGCTGGCGCAGGACGTACGTCTTCTCCAGCGCCGACTTGCCGTTGCCGGACTCGCCGAGGACCAGCCAGTGGGGGGCCGGGAGCTGCTGGCCGTAGAGCTGGAAGGGGTCGTAGATGTAGCCCTTTCCGGAGTACACCTCGCGGCCGATGATGACGCCGGAGTCGCCGAGACCGGGTGCGGCGGTCGGGAGGTAGACCGCCTGGGCCTGGCCCGTGGACGTGCGCACCGGGAGCCTGGTCGTCTCGACCTTCCCGAAGAGGAAGGAGGTGAAGGCGTCGGTGAGGACGGACAGCGGGTCCCGCATCAGGTCCTACCTCCGAATGCCGGTGGCGAAGGGAAGGGTGTTCACGAAGGCGCGGTGGTGCTCGCGGTCGCACCATTCCAGCTTGAGGTACGACTTGCCCGCGGAGGCTCTGATCGTGCGCTTGTCGCGGGCGAGCGCGTCGGGGTTGCGGGAGGAGACGGTGATGTAGCCGACGAGGTTGACGCCGGCGGCGCCGCTGGCGAGGTCCTCGCCGCGCTGGTCGAGCCGGGAGTGGGCGGCGATGTCGCGCGGGTCGACGGTGCGGTTCATCTTGGCGGCGCGGGAGGCCTCGGCCTCGTCGTTGGTCTTCTCGGTGAGCATGCGCTCGATGGCGACCTCGGTGGGTTCGAGGTCCATGGTGACGGCGACCGTGCGGATGACGTCCGGGGTGTGGACGAGCAGCGGGGCGAGGAAGTTGACGCCGACGGGGGTCATCGGCCACTCCTTCACCCAGGCCGTGGCGTGGCACCAGGGGGCGCGGGTGGAGGACTCGCGGGTCTTGGCTTGGAGGTAGGTGGGCTCCATGGCGTCCAGTTCGGCCGGCCAGGCGTTGCGCTTGGTCATCGCCTGGATGTGGTCGATGGGGTGGTCCGGGTCGTACATGGAGTGGATCAGCGAGGCCAGCCGTCCCTGACCGAGCGGCTGCCGTACGCGGATGTCGGCTTCCTGGAGGCGCGAGCAGATGTCGGTGAGCTCGCGGGCCATGACGACGGCGAGTCCGGCGTCCCGGTCGACCTTGCCGCCGTGGGCGCGGGCCGCGCGGGCCATGGCGTTGGCCTCGGCGGCGAGGTCGCGCGTGTAGTGCATGCAGGCGACGAGGTAGGCGCGGTGCTGCTCGCTGCTGGTGGACACCATCGACTGGAGCTGGTCGTAGGACTCCTGGAGCCAGGGCAGGGCCTTGTCGTCGCCGCGGACGGCGACGTCCTTGGCGTGGGCGTCCGGGTCGGCCGGGAGGGTGCGGGCCAGCATCTGGATGCGGGTGACGAAGCCGTCGCCGTTGGCGACGTGCTTGAGCAGGGTGCCGAAGCGGTCGACGAGGGCTTCCTGGTCCTCGCTGTCGCGCAGGCCGACGCCGGGGCCCTCGATCTCGATGGCGGCGGTGACGGTCTTGCGGTCGGCGTGCAGGAGCACGGCGATCTCGTCGGGGCCGAAGGGGGCGGCCAGCCAGGTGATGCGGCCGATGCCGGGGGGCGGGCCGATCTCGACCTCGCGGCCGTCGAGCCGGGTGCCGGCCTCGATGACGGCGGAGCGGTAGGCGGTGCCCTTCTTGAGGGTCCGCTTGTAGCTGCGGTTGATCTCGAACCACTTGTAGAACGTGCGGTGCTTGTACGGCACGTAGACCGCGGACAGCGCGAGCATCGGGAAGCCGGCGAGCAGCACGATGCGCAGGCTCAGTACCGGGACGAGGAGCCCGCACATCATGCCGAGGAACGCGCCCACGACGATCAGGGCGATCTCGCCGGTCTCGCGGTTGCGGCCGATGATCGCGTTCGGCCGGGCGCGGCCGATCAGATATGTCCGGCGGGGCGTGACCGGATGGGACACGTGGGACTCGGTCGTCAACGCCCTTCACCTCCCGTGCGGTTGGTACTGCTGTTGCGGGTGTTGCTGGCGTGGGGAGTGTTGACGGGGCTGCTCGAACGGGGTGCGGGTGCGGCGGAGGGAACAGATCCGCCGCCGCCGTTCGAGGTGCGCGCACTGTGCGCGGCGACTCCGCCGGAGGCGGGGTTGCTGGGGCGGGATGCGGAGGACTGGCTGCCTCCGCCGTTGTTGTCGGCACGGGTGCTGTGGGTCTTGATGCCCTGCGCGACGAGGGATGCCGGGGAGCTGATGACGGCGGCGGCCTTGCCTTCGGCGCCCTGCATGAGGCGGTTGTTGCGGGAGCCGGCGATCTCGTCGCCGAAGCCGGGGACGAAGCGGTAGATCATCGCGCTGGCGAAGATGGCGAGCAGGATGATGGCGAGGCCGGAGACGACGGCGGAGAAGGCGTTCGGTCCGTCGTCGGCGGAGAGTGCGCCGGCGAGGCCGAGGACGATGACGATCACCGGTTTGATGAGGATGACCGCGATCATGATGCCGGCCCAGCGGCGGACGTGGCCCCACAGGTTCTTGTCGACGAGGCCGGCGTAGACGACGGTGCCGAGGAGGGCGCCGACGTAGAGGAGCGCGGCCCTGATGACGAGCTCGAGCCAGAGGACTCCGGCGGCGAGGATGCTGACCAGGGAGACGACGATCAGCATGATCGGGCCGCCGCCGATGTCCTCGCCCTTCTTGAGGGCCTCGGAGAAGGTGCCGAAGAACGCGTCGGTCTGGTCGCCGGTGGCTTTGGCGAGGACCTCGGTGACGCCGTCGGTGGCGGAGACGACGGTGTAGAGGATCAGGGGGGTGAAGGCGGAGGCCAGGACGGTCAGCCAGAGGAAGCCGATGGCTTCGGACAGGGCGGTGGTCAGGGGGACGCCGCGGACGGCTCGTTTGGCGACGGCCAGGAGCCAGAGCAGGAGCGTGAGGATCGTCGAGGCGGCGAAGACGACGGCGTACTGCTGGAGGAACTTGGGGTTGGTGAAGTCGACGTCGGCGGTCTCCTTCACGGCGTCGCTGAGCTTGTCGACGGTCCAGGAGGCGGCGTCGGCGCAGCCCTTGGCGAGGGAGGAGAGGGGGTCGAGGGTGGAGGTG
>NZ_JAIGQA010000306.1:0-4963 GCF_019733245.1 Streptomyces sp. WAC04114 | reverse complement strand
GGTCTGGGGTGGGCCGACGGTCCGGGGTGGCTGATGTGGCCGGTGTGGTGTGCGCGTCTGACGTGGTGCATGGGAGTGCCGGGGGCCATCGGGCCGCCCGCGGGTGCCGCGTGGGGCGCGTCGCCGTGGCCGACGGTGCCCGGTGTCCCGGCCTGCGGCGGGGGTCCGGTGGCGTCCATCGGCGTCGTTGTCCCACCCGGCTGCGGGCCGGCCGTGACCGGGGCAGGGAGGGGGAGAGGGACAGGGAGAGCGGGCAGGGAAGGCGTGCCCGGGAGCGCGGTGTCAGTGCCCGGGGGTGCGGGCAGGGCCGGAAGACCGGGCAGGCCCTCCACGCTCGGCAGGGTCGGCAGGGTCGGCAGGGTCGGCAGGCTCGGCAGGCTCGGCAGCGCGATTGGACCGGGGAGGGTGGACCGGGCGGGCGAGTCGGGCAGCCCTGGCAAGGGTGAGGCTGGGAGCCCTGGCAGAGAGGGCGGTGTCGGCAAGGCGGCCGGAACCGGGAGGTTCGGCAGAGCCGGGGCCTCGGGCCGCACAAGATGCGACGAACGCTCGGGCAGGACCAGGTGCGACGGCTCCCTCGACGGCTCCGACCGCCCCACGCGCGACGCCCGCTCGAACGACTGCGACCGCGACTGCGACTGCGACTGCGACTGCGAGGACGATGGCAGCGACGACGACGGTCGCGACGGCGACAGCGGTTTCACCCGGCCGTCCACCGCCCCCTCGCCCGCGGCCTCCACCACGTCCCCGGCAGCCCGACCAAGCCGATCCCCCGCGGCCCCCGAGGCGTGAACGCCGCTGACGACCTGCCCGCCCCGCCCCTCCGGCAGTGCCCCTACGCCGCTCTCCGCATACGCCCGCTCCCCGCACAGCAGCCCGATGGCCGACAACCCGGCCACCAGCAGCGCCACTTGGAGCACGCGCCGCCCGACCGCTGTGCGCAGCGCGCGCAACGCGGCCTCGGGCAGGGCTGCTGACCAGGTCAAGTGGGGGAGCTTCCTCCCGTGCGACGGAAGCGGTACCGCCCGGCCGGCAGCACGCACGGCCGAGCAGGCGCCGATCCTCGCACGGGAGTGCGGCGGTTGCGCAAGCCCTTGCTTACCGATGGCCCGTCATGTCCGTTTTCGTGCCGCACGTCGGACGACGGCGCGTCGGCATGACGTCATCTGCCCCCTCCCGCCAGGCCCTTCACGCCGCGTCCGGTATCGGCAACGGCCGCTTCTCGATCGCGGCCGCCATCACCTCCGGGAACAGATCGGGTGTGCAGGCGAACGCCGGTGCCCCCAATGCCGCGAGCGCCGCAGCGTGTTCCCGGTCGTACGCCGGTGCCCCCTCGTCCGAGAGGGCCAGCAGCGTCACGAACTGCACGCCCGCCGCCTTCATCGCGGTGACCCGCTTGAGCATCTCGTTGCGGATGCCGCCTTCGTAGAGGTCGCTGATCAGCACGACCACCGTCTCCGCGGGCCGGGTGATCTGCGACTGGCAGTAGGCGAGCGCCCGGTTGATGTCCGTGCCACCGCCGAGCTGCGTGCCGAACAGCACGTCGACCGGGTCGTCCAGCTGGTCCGTGAGGTCCACGACCGCCGTGTCGAAGACGACGAGTCGCGTGGAGATCGTCCGCATCGAGGCGAGCACCGCCCCGAACACCGAGGCGTACACCACCGATGCCGCCATGGATCCCGACTGGTCGATACAGAGGATGACCTCCTTCTTGGTGGACCGGTTCGCCCGCCCGTACCCGACGAGCCGCTCCGGCACGATCGTTCGGTACGCGGGCAGGTAGTGCTTGAGGTTGGCCGCGATGGTGCGGTTCCAGTCGATGTCGTGGTGGCGGGGCCGGTTGATCCGGGCGCTGCGGTCGAGCGCGCCGGTGAGGCTGGCCCGGGTGCGGGTGGCGAGTCGCTTCTCCAGGTCCTCGACGACCTTGCGCACGACGGCCCGGGCCGTCTCCTTCGTCGTCTCCGGCATCGCCTTGTTGAGCGACAGCAGCGTGCCGACGAGATGCACGTCGGCCTCGACCGCTTCCAGCATCTCCGGCTCCAGCAGCAGCGTTGCGAGACCGAGCCGGTCGATGGCGTCGCGCTGCATGACCTGCACGACGGAGGAGGGGAAGTACGTGCGGATGTCCCCGAGCCAGCGCGCCACCGACGGCGCCGACGCCCCGAGCCCCGCCGAACGGTCCCGGCCCCCCTGTGATCTGCCGTCCTTCCTGCCGTAGAGCGCGGTGAGCGCCCCGTCCATCGCCGCGTCCCGCCCCGACAGCGCGCAGCCGGTGCCGTCCGCGGAGTCCCCTCCGAGCACGAGCCGCCAGCGTCGCAGCCCCTCCTGCGCCGGGTCCGTCGCCTCGGCCGTCATCCCCGCCCTCCCTTGCGAGGCCGTTCCCACAGCGGGATCACCGGCACGGTCGTCGCGGGCCGCACCTCCGCCCGGAGTCCGCCCGTCGCGGTGTCCCCAGCCACCGGAGTCGTCGTCCGCTCCCTCATTGCCACGGTCGTCATGCCGTCACCCCCGCCAGGTCGTTGTTCGTGTTGTCGTCCACGTCGTCCAGCCCGAGCAGCAGCCGTACGACCGGCAGCACGGCGTCCGCGCGCTCCAGGTCGAGGTCGGCCGCGAAGCCGGGTGTCCCCGCGCCGTTCGCGCCACCCCCGGCTCCCGGCCCGCGCCGGACCAGTTCACCGAGGGTCCGGCGCACCCCGGGCTCGTACGCCGAGAACGTCCGCCGCAGCAGGGGCAGTACGTCCGTGAAGGCCTCGGCGGGAACCCCGGTCAGCCATGCGTCGACCAGCCCGAGCAGCCGCTCGTCGTGCACCAGCAGCAGTCCGCCCCCGGAGCCCCCGCCGACGAAGCCCTCGATCCACGCGGCCGCGTCCGCCGGTGGCGTGCCCGGTGACAGGACGAGCCCCATCAGCACAGCCGCCTCGTCGTGGGCCAGTTGCCCGTCGTCGAGCAGGAGCCGCACGGCCCGCCCCCGGATGACCCCGGGCACGGTGTCCCGCCCGGACAGCACCCGCAGCACCGACTGCCAGCGGCTTCTCAGCAGGCCGTGTCCCGTCGCGGGCGCGTCGCCCAGGAGGCCCACGGCCTGGTGCACCGCCTCCACATGGCGCCGCATCTCCTCGGCGGCGTCCGCGTCGAGCGCGGCGCAGGCCGGGGGCAGTCCGACGAAGACCCGCTCGGCCAGTCCCGCCGCGACCTCCGCCAGGGCACCGGTGTCCGTGCCACGCACGTCGCCGTAGCGCAGGGAGCGGACCAGGGCCGGAAGCGCCTGGGCGAGATGGCCGACGTCCGTGTCGAGGGCCGCCCGGTCGGCGAGGATCCGCATCACCGCCGGCAGCGCGCCGGGCAGTTCGGCCAGGAGGCAGTGCTCGGCGAGCGCGGTGACGTCGGCGAGGCCCTGCGCGGTGACCGCGTCCGTCTCGGCCTTGGCGGTCGCGGCGGACAGGACGGTTGTGCCCCACACTCCTGCCTCGGCGATCCGGACGGACAGCTCGGGCTCCCAGCGCAGTCGCCACGTCTCCCGGAACGTGCCCGTGCTGCCCCGCGAGGCGGCCTGTTCGCCCCACGCGATACCGAGCAGCCGCAGCCGGTGCAGCAATCTGCTGCGGGCGGCGTCGTTCTCCTTGCGCAGGTCGAGCTCCAGCTCCCGCTCCAGCGCCTCCGGCTTCAGCCGCAGCCGGCGTTGCAGCCGGGCGAGGTCCCGCTGCAACGGCACCGCCGGCGCGGACGGCGGCACTTCCCCCAGCACGTCCCCCACGACCAGCCGGTCCCGTACCAGCTCCAGCGGCACGTCCGAGCCCTCGCACATCACGGCCCGCACCGCGTCGGTCGTCTCGCTCAGGCCGGGCAGCGGGCGGCCGCGCATCGCGGCGAGGGTCTCGGCCAGCCGTACCGCCTCGATGACATGGGCGGAGGAGACGATCCGGTCCTCGGCGCGCAGCAGCCCCGCCACCTTGGTCAGCCACCGCTCCACCGGCCGGTCGGGGGCGCTGAACAGGTGCCCGTACCAGCCGGGCGAGTCGATACCGGCCCCGTACCCGCTGCTCCGGGACAGCCGCCTGTGGGTCCACGGCACCCAGGTCAGGTCCGTCTTGACCTTGGGAAGCCCCTTGAGCAGCGCCTTGTCGGCAGCGACGGTGGTCTTCCGCCGCAGTGCGGGCACGTGCCAGGCCCCGCAGACGACGGCCACCGCGTCGTCGAACTCCCGCTGCGCGGCCCGCACCTGGAGCCGCATGTACGCCTCCCGCACCAGGTCCCGGTCGTGTCCCCCGCTGCCGTAGGTCTCCCGGAGTGCGCCCATGGCCTCCTCCAGCGCGGTGAACGGCGCGAGGGCGTCGCCCTCCCCCGCACCCCGGTGTTCCACGACGTCCTCCCACCAGCGCTCCGGGTCGTCGTAGCCGGCCGTCTCGGCGAGCACGCGGAGCGGGTCGATCCGCAGGGCGGCGGAGCCGGGGCCGGTGTCTCCCTCCTCCGCCACCGGCTCGGCGTCCAGCGGGCGTTCGCCCTCCGGCGTCTCCGCGTCCTCCTGGCCCTTCCAGGCCAGCGTGTGCGTGGCCGGCAGGTCGATGAAGCGGGCCGGGACGTCGTGGTCCAGGGCCCAGCGGAGGGCGACCCATTCCGGGGAGAACCCGGCCAGTGGCCAGAAGGCGGAACGGCCTGGCTCGTCCACGGCATGGGCGAGCAACGCGACCGGCGGCCGCATCTCCTCGTCGGCGGCGAGCGGGATCAGGCCGTCGGCCTCGGGCGGCCCCTCGATCAGCACGACCCGCGGCCGGACCTCCTCCAGCGCCGCGCGTACCGCCCGCGCCGACCCGGGCCCGTGATGCCGCACCCCGAGCAGCACCGGCCCCGAGTACAAGTGCAGTTGCCCGAGCCGCAAGTTCCCTTGCAAGCACGCTCTCGGGCTGCTGCTGCTCTGGGCCGCCGACGACGCGGCCGTACCGCCGGGGCAGCCGCCGGGGTGGGCCGA
>NZ_JAIGQA010000305.1:0-5031 GCF_019733245.1 Streptomyces sp. WAC04114 | reverse complement strand
CACCCAGGCACTTCTCCGCCTGGCCCGACAGCGCATCAACGTGCTGTTCGCAATGCTCCGCGACGGCACCATCTACGAACCCCGAACCCCACGCCTCGCTTGACGAAAGACATAGAGGCACCCCCCCCCGTTACCGTCTTCGTTGGCTCCGCAATGGGGCCTCCGGCCTTCGGGTCCGGCATGACTTCCCCCTCCTGTTGTTGATGACCCGGGGGGTGGTGTCACTGGGTCCACCGGCTTCACCCGAGCCGGAAGAGCTCTCCGTAACGTGGATGCGACACCTCGGTGCCCAGGCAGGCCGGACGAGAACGTGACCGGAGGGGCCTGCACGTGATCGACACCGGCGACATCGACGTCTTCCTCCGCCTGGACGTCGGCAACACCGCCGTCACCCCGGCCGGCAAGAAGGCGTTCGACAAGCGACTGCCCAACACCGAACCCAAGCTCCGCGAGCTCTTCTCAAAGCTCCAGGCCAAGCACGGAACGGTGCTGGTGGTTGGTGGTGGTCGACCAGCCGGCCTCGATCGGCGCCCTGCCGCTGGCGGTCGCCAGGGACATGGGGTGCCCGTTTGACTATCTGCCGGGTCTGACGATGCGACGGATCGCCGAACTCTATCCCGGTGAGGCGAAGACCGATGCGAAGGACGCGTTCGTCATCGCGGACGCGGCCCACGCGATGCCGCACAGGCTGCGGGCCATCGACGGCGAGGACGAGATGATCGCCGAGCTGGAGATGATCGTCGGCTTCGACGACGACCTGGCGGGCGAGGCGACCCGGGTCGCCAACCGCCTGCACAGCTTGTTGACCCAGATCCATCTTTCGCTGGAACGGGTACTGGGGCCGCGTTTGCAGCACCCAACCGTCCTGACCCTGCTGGAGCGGTTCGGGTCACCGGCCCAGATACGCAAGGCTGGCCGACGGCGCCTGCTCACCCTGTTACGGCCGAAGGCTCCAAGGATGGCCGAGCGGCTGATCGAGGAGATTTTCGCCGCGCTGGACGAGCAGGCCGTCACTGTTCCGAGGACCGAGGCGGCCGCGCTGATCGTCCCGAGCCTGGCCAGCTCGCTGACCACCGTCCTTGACCAGCGGAAACTCCTGGCCGAGCGGATCGAGGAACTCCTGGAGGCCCACCCTCTTTCGAAGGTCCTGAGGTCGATGCCGGGCGTCGGCGTCAGGACCGGAGCCCGCATTCTGATCGAGGTCGGTGGCGGCAGCACCTTCCCGACCGCCGGCCACCTCGCCGCCTACGCCGGTCTCGCCCCGACGACCCGGAACTCGGGCTCCTCCATCCGCGGCGAACAACCGTCCCGGAGAGGAAACAAGCAGCTCAAACGGGCCTTCTTCCTCTCCGCGTTCGCCGCCTTGGGCGATCCGGCATCGGGGGCCTACTACGACAAGAAGATCGACCAGGGCAAGCACCACACCCAGGTCCTGCTCTGCCTCGCCAGGCGCCAGGCCGACGTCCTGTTCGCGATGCTCCGTGACGGAACCTTCTACGAACCCCAACCCGCTCCAGCCAGCTGAGGAGTTCAGACCGCTCGATCAGTCCTCCGGCCGAAGCCTCTGACGAGCCGCCTCAAGCCGCTCCTCATAGTCGGAGGCAAACAGCTCAGGAAGCGTCTTGTCGAGCGTTCCGGCGGTCCTATGAATCGGCGCCCAGACCGCCGGGTCGTCGACAACCTGGCTGAGGTCCGTCATCTGGAGCTTCTCCAGCCAGTGCGACAGCACCAGTGCCTCGTCGCTCGTGAGCTTGATCGTGACCTGGCCATCACTCATGCACACCCCCACGGCTCGGCCTTCCCTCAACCACACGAACCTACTGGCCTTCGACCTTGACCAAACACATAGGGGCACCCCCCGGATGAACACCTTGTATTGCGGGTCGGCTCGGCTCCTTCTACAGCGAGGGTGCGGTGTCGTCGAGCGGTGCGGGGATCGCGGCGTGCTGCCCAGAGGACCGATCACAGCTGGCTATAAGGGCGGGCTCGCCGAGTGAAAGGTGCACATGGCATGTTCGATGTTCACGGGAGGTGACAGCGCCCGGTCCGAGAAGCGCGCCCCCACCTATTGGAAGCTCCATTGATGCGGGTGCTCGGGCTCGGTGGGTCAGGCGAAGATGCTCAGCAGACCGTCTCGGCCGATCGTGAGCTGTGTGGGGCGGCTGTCCCGAAGGTGCTCGGCGACATCCCACTCTTCGGCAGGCATCCAGCTGCCGTTGGCACCGTCCCACTCGTGGCTGTCGACGGTCAGTAGTAGAACCATCGGTGCGGCACAGGCTTCGCAGATCATCGAGTGGGGGTCGGTCGTGTGCCAGGAGGGGAATCCACCCACCCGGCAGCCCTGTGGAATCGACAGATCATGGTGGTAGGTGACCAGCTTGTCATCCAGGCCGCGCTTTTCCGCCTTGCGCTCCTCTGCATCCTCCCAGGCGGCGACCCTTCTCCACAGCCTGGCCGGCAGAGAGCCGGCGTACGGGTAGGTGACGACCTACTCAGGGTGCAGCACGCATGGCTCGGCGATCGCGCCCTCGAAGCCGACCAGCGCGGGCAGCGCGGGCAGCGCGGGCAGCGCCGGAGCATCTAGCGGCACAGCGACCTGGCCGGAACGGCGCCAGCGCACGTGCGGGGCCAAGCCGTAGCGGCTTGGGCCATGTGCCTCGAACGGGCACCAGAGGACCTGGAGCACGTCGCAGCCGTCCGGGCCCGGCGGAAGGCCGGGCACGTCCCTGCGGTACAGCTGGACCAAGCCAATCAGCGGGATCGGATCGGTGTGGGCGATCTCCCGTTCACGGTGCCTGCGGCCGAGATCCTTGAGCAGGGCCCGTTCCTCGTCGTTGGGTCGGTCACGGGCCCATGCGTCGGCGAGCACCTGACGCCCGCGACGGATGTTCGCGATTCGGTATCCACTACTGCGCTTGTGTGGCTCGGTGCAGACCGGCCACGGTTCGTCGGCCGGCCACAGCAGAGGACCGCCGACTGAGCTGACCGATGCGTCCGGACGCCCCGGCCGCGGGTGCAGGCGCGTCGTCACACCACGAAACGCCCCCAACTTTGGAAAGAGGCCTTCAACGTGCACCGGGCGCGGCGGCGTAGTTCTGGTCATGGCGGAAACCCTAAGTCACTGCATCGGCCATGATCACCCGTGTCCGTGCTGTTCGAACTCGTGAGCATTTCGATTCGAGTGAACGGCCTACATGATTCCCGATCTGGTGAACAAGTGCTGCCCGACTCGGGTTCTGGCTCGCTTTCCGTGAAGCGTGCACGTGAGTGGTCGAGCGGTGCTGCGTGGATGAGGTGGGTGAAATCAGCGGAGGGCTGCCTCGAACGCGGATCGGTGGGCAGCGGTGTGGTCGTGGTCGTGTAGGGACCACGCGAAGCGGGAGAGGATTTGTTCCTTGCTGGCCATGCGTGGTTCGGGAGCATGGAGGTGTTGACGCCACCAGTCGGCGTTGCGGGCCTGGCGGTCGAGCATTGCGTCGGTGAGGGTGGTCCGGTCGGTGGCGTTGAGGCCGTAGGCGTCGGCGAGGATTCGCACCTGCGCGGCCTGTGCCTGGGCCCGGGGGGGGGTGCTTGCGCTTGGAGGAGACGCACCACGTCCAGGCCATGTAACCGAGGTCTTCCAGCGGGTGGCCGGGAGCGGCCATGTCGAAGTCGATGAGGGCCGTGGGCCGGTCGTCGCGGAAGACGACGTTGTTTGGGCCTGGGTCGTTGTGGCACACCACTGGGTGGCCCTCAGTGAGGCGGCTGCCGCGAGTGGCCTCGCGGAGCGATCGTGGGAGGACGCCAGCGGCGAGAGCCTGATCGTGGCTCCAGGTCTGGAAGAGGGGCGTTACTCGGCCGGGTAGGTAGCTGAAGACGTCGCGACCGCTGTCGTCGAGACCGAGGTAGCGTGGTGCACCGGTGAATCCCTGGCGTTCGAGGTGGCCGAGCAGTTCGGTGACGAACTCTGAAGCGGCTGTCACGGGTCGTCGGACGGTGTTTCTCACACGTGCGACGCCCGGGGTGATCCGCCCGCCGGGCAACGGGACTTCGCCTTCTGCTTCCTTCATGGCTCCAGCTCGTCGTCCTTAGCATTCCAGACCACCGTCACGGCGCGCGAGCAGCACACGCTTCCGCAGGAGACCGAAGCCGGCACGGCCCAACAGCTGCCTCTTGAGTATCTTGATGCGGTTGATGTGTCCTTGACGCGCCGTCACTGGCACCCACCCACCATCACCAAGCCGGCACATCGCACCGTCGGCCTCTCACAGCGCTATTCCACCGCGGTGAGCGTCGCGTAGACCACGACGTTGCCCTGGTATCCGGTGTGCTCGGCGTAACCGCCCCCACAGGTGATCACCCGCAGCTCGGCCCGCTCGGAGTCGCCGTAGACCTTCTCACTCGGGAAGCTGTCCTTGGCGTGGACCTCCACGGCGTCGACGGTGAAGACCGCCGTGCGCCGGTCCTCCCGGTCGATCTCGATCGTGTTGCCCTTGGCCAGGGCGCCGAGGCCGTAGAAGACGCCGGGCCTGCCGGTCCGCAGGTCCACGTGCCCCGCGGTGATCGCCGTGCCGACGGAGCCGGGCGTCGTACCCCCGCCGTACCAGCCGGCGAGGTCGGGCTCGTCGGCGGGCGGTGGGCGCAGCGCCCCCGCCGAGTCCAGGCTCAGCTTCGTCAGAGGGGCGTCGACCGCGATGGCGGGAATCCGGATCCGCAGGGGTTCGGAGGGCCGCAGCGGCTGCACGGCGGAGTCGGCCGCGGCGGGGCGGCCGGCCGCCGGGGCCTCCGGGGCGGAGAAGGCCTGGCCGGCCGAGGGCTGCGGCGGCTGTCCGTCGTGCAGCGCGCCGGTCATCAGCACCGTACCCACCACCAGGGTCCAGATCAGAAGCCTGACCGACGGGATGCACGGGGGCGGGGAAGCGCTGTCGTCATGCCTGGATGTCATCGCGGTGGTGCCTCTTGCGTGCCGTGAGGTGGGTGCCCCCGCCTCACGGCATGCAAGAGGCACCACCGCGATGACATCCAGGCATGACGACAGCGCTTCCCCGCCCC
>NZ_JAIGQA010000304.1:3773-5035 GCF_019733245.1 Streptomyces sp. WAC04114 | reverse complement strand
CCCCCCACGGAGGACGCGATGACCGCCCCCCACCACATGCCCGACCTCTTCGCCCTCTCAGAGATCCACGGCCCCGTCCTACGCCCCGGCGAACGCGCCTACGCCGACGAGGTCACCGGCTTCAACCTGGCCTCCCTCCACACCCCGGACGTCGCCATCGGCGCCACCGGCCCCGACGACATCGTCACCGCCATGCGCTGGGCCCACGCCACCCACACCCCCGTCGCGGTCCAGGCCACCGGCCACGGCGCCAACTTCCCCATCGAGCACGGCCTGCTGATCAACACGTCCCGCATGACGGACGTCCACGTGGACCCCACCACCCGCACCGCCACCATCGCCGCCGGCGCCAAGTGGAGCCACGTCATGGCCGCGGCCGCCCCGCACGGCCTGGCGGGCCTGTGCGGCACCTCCACGGACGCGGGCGTCGTCGGCTACACCCTCGGCGGCGGACTCCCGGTCCTGGGCCGGGCCTACGGCTACGCCGCAGACCTGGTCCGCTCCTTCCAGGTCGTCACCCCGGACGGGCACCTGCGCGAGTCGGACCCCCAGCACGAACCGGAACTGTTCTGGGCGCTGCGCGGCGGCAAGGGCAACGTGGGCGTGGTGACCTCACTGATCACCGAACTCCTCCCGCTCCCCCGCCTCTACGGCGGCGCCGTCCACTGCCACGCCGAACACACCGAGACCCTGCTGCGGACCTGGACGGAGTGGACCCGCACGGTCCCGGACGAGATGTGCAGCATGTTCTCGGTACTGCGCCTGCCGCCGATCCCGCAGATCCCGGAGCCCCTGCGCGGCGGCTTCTGGGCCCGGGTCGCGATCGCGTGGCCGGGCGACCCGGCCGAGGGCGAGGCCCTGATCGCGCCGCTGCGCGAAGCCGCCCCCGTGGCCGTCGACACCCTCGAGGAGATGGACCTCCCCGCCATCGACCGCATCCACATGGAGCCCCAGGACCCGCTCCCGGCCCGCGAGTGCTGCATGCTGCTGCGCGACCTGACCCCCGACGCCGTCGACACGTTCCTGGAGCAGGTCGGCCCCGGAGCCGGCGCCGAGTACCCCCTCCTCGTGGCCTCACTGCGGCACATGGGCGGCGCGCTGTCCCGCCCGTCCGCCGTCGAGGACGCCGTCTGCTCCCGCGACGCCCGCTACTTCATGGAGTCGGTCGGCATCATGCCCGCCCCACCGGTGGCCGAGGCCGTCGAGCAGGCGACCCGCCGCCTCTACACGGCCATGGCCCCGTACGGAACGGGCCGCACCAC
>NZ_JAIGQA010000304.1:0-3674 GCF_019733245.1 Streptomyces sp. WAC04114 | reverse complement strand
TCCCGCGACGCCCGCTACTTCATGGAGTCGGTCGGCATCATGCCCGCCCCACCGGTGGCCGAGGCCGTCGAGCAGGCGACCCGCCGCCTCTACACGGCCATGGCCCCGTACGGAACGGGCCGCACCATGGTCAACATCCACGGCACCCCGGGCGACGAACAGGACATCGCCCGCGCCTGGACCCCGGAGGTCTACGCCCGCCTACGCCACGACAAGTCCGTCTACGACCCGGACAACCTCCTGCGCTACGGCCACACGGTGTGAGCACCGCCCTCCTCCGGCGCGATCACGCCACCGAGGGATGACACCGTGCACGGCGCCGCGCCCGGCCACAGCGACCGCTCCGTCTCCTTCAGCTGCGCCCTTGAGGACCACACCGGCGCGCTCGCCACACACCACGCCCTCCCGTTCACCGCACACCACGCCGTCCGTTCGCCGCGCGCCACTCCGCGCCGAGCAGCGGCATCACCGCACCCGGAGAAGGCTCTGATCCTGCTCAAGATCCTTTACTTGGCTACCGGCCGGTAGCTACGGTCGTTCCGACCACGGAGGTGGATATCACCTCTCAACTGAATAAGCAGGGGGAATCTGGCATGACTGCCGGAATCAGCAAGTACACCGAGCGACGCGGTGCCACCCGGCGCACCAGCGCCATGATCGTCGCAGCCGTCACCGCGGGGGCCCTCTTCGCCACCGCCACCGGCGCCCAGGCCGCGGACCCCGCGGCGCAGCGGACCGTCTCGGCGAGCAGTACCTCGGCCGTCGACGTCCCGGAGTTCACCGCGGCGGAGCAGGCACAGGGCGCGGCGCTCGCTGAGGGGATAGCCGAACTCGGCGTGACCGAGGACCAGTTCGCCGCCGCACTGGAGGTGGCCCTGACCAGGCCGGCTCCGGATGCGGAGGCCCTGCGCACGCGCCTCGCCGCGCTACCGGCACAGCCGACCGCCGAACAGCTCGCGCAGGCCGCCTATCCCGGGGACGGCGAGGCTCAGGCCGCGCTGCTGCCCGTCTTCGCCAAGGAGGAGGTACGCGCCGCGGCCCTGGCCCAGCTCGCCCCCGCCTCTGCCGCCCCCGCACCTGGCGGGAAGAAGCCGATGATGGCGGCGATGGGGTGGTGGGACCAGACGAAGTTCGTCGTCAAGTGCAGCGCCGCCGTCGCCGCCGTCCTGATCAGCTTCGCGCCGGCCGGTTCCAGCATCAAGGTCGCCCGCGCGGTGGCGCTGTTCAAGCGGTACGGCGCGAAGAAGACGGCGAACATCATCTGGCGCTTCGTCAACGGCAAGCACGTCGGTTCCAAGGAGCGCGAGGCCGTGAAGGCGTTCATCGGCATCTCCGCCATCTCGTCCGCGTGCAGCAAGTGAGGTGAGTGCATTGACGATCGAGCATGTCGCCGTGATCGCCCTGGCGGTCGAGGTGGTGATCATGGTGCTGGCACGGGTCGGCACCGAGCGGCGCCACTGGAACCACGCCAAGGGGCGCGGTCCCGCTCCGCTGAAGAGGGACGACCTCACGCTCGCCTCGGGGACGCTGTACGCGATCGCCGCGACCGCGATGGTCGCGGGTGCGCTCGCCGCGCCGGTCGAGCTGACCCTCAAGACGGTCGGTACGTTCGCACTGTTCGGCGTCCTGCTCCCGGCGTTCGCCGCGAACGCCGTGCTCGTGCTGATGACCCGGGGCAACCCCGGTGCGGTCACCGCGGGCCGACGCGGACTCGCCTTCGCGGTCGCCGCGGGCGGCGGCTTCCTGTCGGTGGGCCTGGTCTGACGATCCGGCCCTCGGAGAACGGGTCCCGGTGGCTGCCACCGGGACCCGTTCCCGTCACACCGGGACCCGTTACCGTCACACCGGGACCCGTTACCGTCACACCGGGCCGTCGAGGACATGGAGAGGGCGTCTTCAGGTCAACGGTGTGCTGAGTAGCGGCGGCCGGGGCGCCTGGCCTCAGTGGCTCCGGCCGGGTCGCCGGGAAATGGAGTACGCGGCCCTGGACCGCATCCACATGGAGCCCCAGGACCCGCTCCCGGCCCGCGAGTGCTGCATGCTGCTGCGCGACCTGACCCCCGACGCCGTCGACACGTTCCTGGAGCAGGTCGGCCCCGGAGCCGGCGCCGAGCACCCCCTCCTCGTGGCCTCCCTGCGACACATGGGCGGCGCACTGTCCCGCCCGTCCGCCGTCGAGGACGCCGTCTGTTCCCGCGACGCCCGCTACTTCATGGAGTCGGTCGGCATCATGCCCGCCCCACCGGTGGCCGAGGCCGTCGAGCAGGCGACCCGCCGCCTCTACACGGCCATGGCCCCGTACGGAACGGGCCGCACCATGGTCAACATCCACGGCACCCCGGGCGACGAACAGGACATCGCCCGCGCCTGGACCCCGGAGGTCTACGCCCGCCTACGCCACGACAAGTCCGTCTACGACCCGGACAACCTCCTGCGCTACGGCCACGCGGTGACACCGGCGTAGCGGCAGGCGGTTACAGGCAGGCCTTCGACGGCTCAGGGCGACGGCAGCGGCAGACACGGGATCTGCGGGTGACGCAGGTGCTGTCCGGCTTCATGGACGCAGTGGGTGAAAGCCCCCGGTCCTGGCCGACCGGCCGAGTCTGTACGAGCCGTATCCGGATTCCGTCCGGGCTGTCCGGCGTGACCGACTGCCGACGGCCGGAGTTGGTCCGGGGAAGGGCGCGCGACGGGAGGGCGGCGAGCATGAGCGGGTGGGAAGCGGGGCTGGACGACGACGAGGCCGGGGCCGTGATGCGCACGGTCACGCGGCAGTTGAAGCTGTGGCAAGAGGCGGCAGGCCTCACCCAGGCGGAGTTCGGGGCGGCGATCGGGTACGGCGAGGACCTGGTCTCGTCGGTGGAGCGGGGACGGCGGATTCCACGGCCGGAGTACCTGGACGCGGCGGACGAGGCGCTGGGCGCGGACGGGAAGATCGCCGCGATGAAGAGGGACGTGGCGGAGGCCCGGTATCCGAAGAAGGTGCGGGACCTGAAGAAACTGGAGGCGGAGGCCGTCGAATTGGGGGCCTACAACAACTCCGTCGTCCATGGGCTGTTGCAGACCCAGGCGTACGTACGGGCAGTGTTCAGCGCTCGCCGACCGCCCTTCACGGCGGACGAACTCGAACAGCGGTTGTCAGCCCGTGTGGCGCGTCAGGAGATCGTCAGCGACACGACAGCCCGCCCGCTCTTCACTTTTGTCCAGTGTGAGTCGACGCTGCGCAGGCCCATCGGGGGCAGGATGGTCATACGCGAGCAGCTCGAACGACTACTGGAGGTGGCCGAGTTGCCCAACGTCGACCTTCAGGTACTGCCGCTGAGCCGGGAGGAGAACTCAGGTCTCGCCGGGCCGTTCAGGCTGCTCAGGCTCAAGGACGGCACCACGGTCGGGCACGTGGAGGTGCAGCACATCAGCCGTGTGATCGCCGATGCGAAGGAAGTGCAGTTCCTCGACATTCGTTATGGGACCATCCGGGCGCAGGCTCTCAGCCCACGAGAGTCGATGGCCCTCATCGAGAAAGTGCTTGGAGAGACATGACCGACCTCGTGTGGATAAAGAGCAGCTACAGCACGGACGAGGGCCCCGACTGCGTCGAGGTGGCGACCCCGGACGAGACCCGGGTCCTCGTCCGCGACTCCAAGAACCCCCACGGCCCCCGCCTCGCCCTCACC
>NZ_JAIGQA010000303.1:0-5087 GCF_019733245.1 Streptomyces sp. WAC04114 | reverse complement strand
GTCGAGGCCCTTCTCGTACTGGGCAGCGGTGCGCAGGAAGCCGAGGAAGGCGAGCAGGGACGCCTCGTTGTCGCCGGCGGCGAAGGAGGCGGCGACGTCCAGGAAGTTGGACAGGGTCTCGCGGGTGCGCCCGGCCAGGCACATGGCGAGCCACAGGCCGTCGGACAGCTCGTACGGCGTCAGATCCGTCGTTCCCAGGAGGCCGGACGCAGGCATCGAAGGCCGGGGGGCGGCAGCCATCACGGCCTCGTCGGGTCGAGGCTGCGCCACAGAGCGTCGACCAGCCGGTCCCAGTGCTCGTCCCCCTCGAACCGGTCGGACGTCGCGAGATGAACGCTGTTGAGCAGCTGATCCGCGCTCATCCCGCCCTCGCGCGCACTGCGTGCGACGAAGAGCCGGACGAGTTCCTGACCGCGGTCACCGGCTCGTTGCCCGAAACGAGCCGCCACCATTGCGGCGAGCTGGTCCAAATCCGGTGGCGGCAGTTCCAGGCGCAGGCAGCGACGCAGCAACGCGGGCGGGAACTCCTTCTCTCCGTTGGAGGTGATGAGGATGAGGGGGAACGCGCGGCAGCGCACCCGGCCGCCGGCGACCCGGGCCGTAGCGCCGGGGTCGGCCGTGAGCACCTCGGCCGTCGGCTCGCGCGAGGCGATGCGGACCAGTTCGGGAATGTCGAACTCGCCGTCCTCGAAGATGTTCAGGAGGTCGTTCGGAAGATCGATGTCACTCTTGTCGAGTTCGTCGATCAGGAGAACCCGCGGCAGCCGGTACGGCAGCAGCGCCGTGCCCAAAGGGCCGAGCCTGATGTAATCGCCGATACCGGTCCGGCTGTCACCCGGCCCGGCCTCCGTGTCCGCCGCGGCGCGCAGAGCGGCCGCGTCCTGTGCCCGTCCGATGGCGTCGTAGTCGTACAGTCCGGACTTCAGGGTGGTACGCGTCGTGATCGGCCAGCGCAGGACGCGGCCCAGGCGCAACTCGCGCGCCACACGATAGGCGAGGCTCGACTTGCCGGTGCCCGGGCGGCCGGTGATCAGCAGCGGCCGGCGCAGATACAGGGCCGCGTTGACCATGTCCGCCTCGGCGACGTCGACGGGGCGGGGCGGGTCGCCCTCGCGACGGGGTGGCCCGATGCGGCGTGACGTCTCCGCCTGGTCCTCCTCCGGGCGGGGCTGCAGCGGGCTGCCGTCGAAGGTGCGCCAGGGCGGCGGACCCATGAGCACGTCGTCGAGATCACGGGCGGCCAGGGTTCGCCCGTCGCCGTGGTAGACCCACCACGGCGCGGTGTTCCGGGTGGGGAAATCCTGTCCGGTGTCCGGAGGGAACCTGTCGTCGGCGGGTCGGCCGTCACTCATGACTGCGTCCTTCCCTCGTGATGCGGCGACTGGTAACGGCGTAAGGGCACGTAGACGTTCTCCGGGTTGTCGATGAGAACGAGAACCTCGCCGGAGACCAGTGATCCCCGGGATTCGTGGACATGGGTGGCCAGCGCGTTCAGCTGGTTCGCCTGGAACAACTGGTCGGCGAGATCACCGAGCCCCGAAACGGCACCGGCTGAGCGGGCCCAGAGCATCGCGGGGACGCCCTCGCGCAGGGCCACGTCGTAGGAGTGGACGGCCCCCGGCTCGGGTTTCCGGGGAGCGTCGAGCAGGGCGACCGCGACCACGCGTCCGTTCCTGTCGCGGCCGAGCAGGTCTTGCAGGTCGGAGGCGCTCAGGCCGCCCGTTCCGTCACACGCGTGCCAGGAGCATTCGTGCGGGGTGTCGCGCAAGCTGCGCCAGCGCTGCTTCAGCACCCGCTGGATCGACGGGTCGCGCTGCCGTTCCAGGCTGCGGATCACCGTCTGGTA
The DNA here is from genome assembly GCF_019733245.1 of Streptomyces sp. WAC04114. Classification (NCBI taxonomy): domain Bacteria; kingdom Bacillati; phylum Actinomycetota; class Actinomycetes; order Kitasatosporales; family Streptomycetaceae; genus Streptomyces; species Streptomyces sp. WAC04114. The sequence continues at coordinate 3,241 of NZ_JAIGQA010000303.1, read as the reverse complement.
GTGGCGTATCAGGGAGCGTGGCAGGCCGGAGGAGCGGTGCGTGGAGAACTCCTCTATGGGCAGGTCGACCAAGTCCCGGCCGAGCAGGAACTCCAGCTGCACGGGGGTGTCGAGGCCGGCCAGGGACGCCTCGCCGCTGGAGATGGCGCGCTCCACGGTCATCTCCAGATCGCCGTCCGAACAGACGAAGTCCACGAAGTCCGGTCGGGCGGGGGAGAACACGTCTTCCTTGGTCCAGGAGGACACCAGATACCCGCCGTCGCCGTCGTCGCCACGCTCGATCAGGATCGCGAGATACCCCATGCCCGCGGTGTGCTCGAGTGCTACGGGCACGAGTGCGGCGCGCGTCGTGTTCAGGGTCTCGCGCACACCGAGGCCCTCGGCGACCGCGGCGTTCCACTCGCGCAACTGCCGGGCCAGGTGGCCGGGAGCGAGCGCCGCGACGTATTCGACGTACAGCATGAAGGGGAACAGACCGTCCGCCCGCGCGTTCGCCTCGACCAGGTGCTCGAAGGCCAGCACGATGTCGTCGTACCCGGGAGGGAGCCGCTCGTAGACACCCCGGGCCGCCCGGTGGATCCGGCCGACCGGCACCTTGGGCGACTGCCGTAACAGCGCCTGGATGTGCCGCAGTTCGGCCTCCGTCAGCGGTGGCTGGACGAACGCCGAGCGCACCAAGTGGTGGAAGGCCTCCGTGGAGCGGGCACCAGGAGCGAAGAACCGGACGGTCTCGGCCAGCGCCAGGAGGCCGCCGGGGATGTCACCCAAGAGCCTTACGACGTCGTAGAGCTGGCTTCGCGTGGTCACACCCTGCGGTACGAGCCCCGCGACGTCGATGCTCAGCCGGCTTCCCGTCACCTCCAGGCACTGGCGTCGCAGCTCCGGGTCCGCCATGGGTCTGGTGCGTTCCAGAACTTCCACGAGTCTGCTGGTACGCGCCCAGTCCGATGGGTCGTCGTCGAGTGTGTCCGCCATCCCCGTTTTCCCGTAAGGCATCCAGGCGTGGACAGGTTCGGCCACGCAGAGTGTCGAAGGTCCGGTCATCGGCGCCCCTCCTCCTCACAACGCCGCATCTCGGCAGCGATCGACCGGACGGCACGCGAATCACCGACCAAGGTCCGTACTGCGCCGATGAGTTCGTCCAGGCCTCCTTCGTATTCAGAGCTGGTGCGAACCACGTTGTACAAGTGAGCGTGGGGTTCGGGGCGTTCGGCCACCACCGAGCCGATCTCCGGGGGCAGCAGCGAGACCAGGTCCTGACGGCCGCCGAGCGTCCCGAAGCGCGGTATCGATGCGATCAGCCGGGCGAGTTCCGCACATTGACGTGCGGTCAGTTCGGCGGGTGCCGATCCCGCCGGGTGGAGCAGGGCGGCAAGCGGTGTCCACTCCCGGGCGATGGCGGTCAGGGGGAACATCCAGGCCACCCGTTCGACGGACGAACCGTAGGCGGCGACGACCAGGCCGACGACACCGCCGAGGCCGCGGTCCCACACGCCGGCCCCGCTGAACCCCCGCTGGACGGCCACCCCGTGTGCCCTGCCGTCCAGTTGCCGCCAGGCGGGGTTGGGCCCGCCGCGCCCGGTCGCGGTCGCCTCGACCCACACACCGTCGCCGAGTCCCCGGCCCGGGTGTCCGTAGACGCTCACCTCGGTCGGCCCCGTGTCATCACCGGGGAACAGGCGCGCCGGACGGGCCTCGACGGGCGGGCCGCCCGGTTCCAGCTCCAGGACCGCGATGTCGCCGGACGAGGGCAGGACCGGGAACCAGCCGCCGTCGACCGTCCGGGCGCGCCGTGGCCGCGTGTCACCGGAGGGTGCCAAGTCCACCAGCACGGTGCTGTCGGGGACCGTCCTCTGCTCATCGGGCCGCCCCAGCGCCTCGGCCACGACGTGCGCACAGGTAAGGATCCGGTCGTCGCCGATGAGGACGCCCGCGCCGGACAGGCTCTCTCCGTCGGGACCTCTCACTCGAACGCGCCAGTCGCCCAACGCCCCAGCACCCCCCTCCAGGCTCGCGGGCGTACCTCCCCCGGTGAAGGCAGGATCAGTCACGCTGAGCCTAGGAAAAACCCTACGCATCCGGCGGGCTTCCGGCGAGAGCGCAGTGTGAACCGATTGTGACCGTCCGCCGTCGGAGACGTCCGACTGCGCCGGTGCGCGTGACAGCCGTGGCTCTGTGTGCCCTACGGGCGAACCCGGCCCCGGACGTCGGCCACCGCCCGTGACACCTCCGGCTTCGGAGCCGCGGACGTGGCCGGGGTCGCGCCGAGGCGGCGCTGGCGGTGGGTGTACGCGGTCAGCGCCTGCCAGAGATCGCGGCGGTCGGTGTCGGGCCAGAGGCCGGGCGTGAAGTGCAGCTCCGCGTAGGCCGCGTGCCAGGGCAGGAAGTTGGAGACGCGCTGTTCGCCGCCCGTGCGCCAGAGCAGGTCCACGTCCGGCAGGTCCGCCAGGGGCAGGTGCCGCGCGAAGTCGTCCTCGGCGATCAGGCCCGGCTCCAGACGGCCCTCCCGGGCCCGGTGGGCCAGGGCGGCGGCCGTGCGGGTGAGCTCGTCCCGGCCGCCGTAGTCGATGCACATCGTCAGGGTCAGGCCGGTGCGGGCGCGGGTGGTGCGCTCGCGCAGGTGGAGGACGTCGACCAGGTCGGGCGGCAGGCGGCCGGCGCGGCCGTGCCAGCGCAGCCGGACGTCCAGGTCGCGGAAGGGGTTCTCGGTCATCTCGCGGCGCAGCAGGTCGAGGATCGCGTCGACCTCCTCCGGGTCGCGGTGCCAGTTCTCGGTGGAGAAGGTGTAGAGCGTCAGGTGGCGCAGGCCGATGTCCAGGGCGCCGTGCACCACTTCGCGGACCGCGTCGGCCCCGGCGCGGTGGCCCTCGTGCCGGGGCAGGCCGCGCTGCTGGGCCCAGCGGCCGTTGCCGTCCATGATCACGGCGACATGGGTGGGCAGATCGCCGGGCGGGATCTCGGGGGGCCGCGCGCCGCTCGGGTGGGGCGGCGGCGGCCGGAAGGTGCCGGGGGCCGCTGCAGGCCGGGCCGGTGCCGGTGGCCGGTGGGCGCCCGGGTGCTGCGGCGGCGGCACCGTCAGCGGGGTCAGACTCCAGGCCAGGGCCGCGCGGACCCGTGCGGCGGCTCGTCGACTCGTCGGCCCGGAACCAGCGCAGCCGTACCGGCGCGTGCCACTCGGCGTCGCCGAAATCCTGCAGCAGGGCGTCCAGGCGCGCGGTCTCGGCGTCGTAGGCGGCGGCCC
>NZ_JAIGQA010000302.1:0-5104 GCF_019733245.1 Streptomyces sp. WAC04114 | reverse complement strand
CCGCCCCTCCTACCCCCCGGCCCTCTTCGACGCGATAGAAGACCTGACCGGCCGCCCCCTCACCGGCACCCGCGTCGCGGACATCGGCGCCGGCACCGGCATCGCCACCGCCCTCCTGCACGCCCGGGGCGCGGACGTCGTCGCCGTGGAACCCGGCGACGGCATGGCGGCCCAGTTCCGCCGCACCCTGCCCGGCATCCCGGTCGTCCGCGGCACGGGCGACGACCTCCCCCTCGCCGACGCCTCCGTCGACCTCGTCACCTACGCCCAGGCCTGGCACTGGACCGACCCCGCCCGGGCCGTCCCGGAGGCCGTGCGCGTCCTGCGCCCCGGCGGCGCGCTCGCCCTGTGGTGGAACACCGACGCGCTCGACGTCCCCTGGATCGCCGAGGCCGCCGCCCGCATCGCCCGACACTTCGGCATCGACGTCTCCGCCGAGAAGCGCAACGTCAACGCCCGCGCCGCCGACCCCTCCGGCCTCCTCGACTTCACCCGCCACACGGTTCGCTGGAGCCGCCGCGTCCCGGTCGACACCCACCTCGCCAACATCGGCAGCCACTCGGTCTTTCTCGTACACGGCGCCGAACGCACCGCGTCGATCCTGGCCGAGGAGCGCGAGCACCTCCTCCGGGTCTTCCCCGACGGCTTCGTGGAGGAGGTCTACGAGGTCGTCCTGCTCCTCGCCGGGACCCCGGCCTGACGTGCGCACCCATCCAAAGGCACCCACCGCGGCGGCTTGACGCGTCCGACTCCCGGGAGCATTATTCATCGCATGATGAATAATGCTCCCGGCTCGCCACGCCCGGGCCCGGCATCCATCCCCGGCCAGGCCCCGGACACCCCGGCCGTCCACGCCGAGAACCTCACCGTCGTCCGCGGCCCCCGCACCGTCCTGCGCAACCTCGGCTTCACCGTCCCCCGCGGCCAGATCACCGGCCTCCTCGGCCCCTCCGGCTGCGGCAAGTCCACCCTCATGCGCGCCCTCGTCGGCACCCAGGCCAAGGTCACCGGCACCCTCGACGTCCTCGGCCACCCCGCCGGCCACCCCACCCTGCGCACCCGCATCGGCTACGTCACCCAGGCCCCGTCCGTCTACGACGACCTGACCGTCCGCCAGAACCTCGACTACTTCGCCGCGATCCTCGACCCAGGCCGCCCGGCAGCCGACCGCCGCGACGCCGACGTCACCCGCGCCATAGCCGACGTCGACCTCACCACCCACGCCGACGCACTCGCCGGCAACCTCTCCGGCGGCCAGCGCAACCGCGTCTCCCTCGCCGTCGCCCTCCTCGGCGCTCCGGAACTCCTGGTCCTCGACGAACCGACCGTCGGCCTCGACCCGGTCCTGCGCCGCGACCTGTGGAACCTCTTCCACGACATCGCGACCGGCCGCGGCGCCACCCTCCTCGTCTCCTCCCACGTCATGGACGAGGCCGAGCGCTGCCACCGCCTCCTCCTCATGCGCGACGGCGAACTCCTCGCCGACGACACCCCCGACGCCCTGCGCACCCGCACCGGCACCGCCACCGTCGAGAAGGCCTTCCTGCACCTGGTCGACGAGGCGAAAGCGGCAGCCCGCACGAAGGAGACGACCCGATGACCACCACCGCCACCCGGCCGACCACCCCGCCGAGGGCCCTCAGCGCATCCCGCACCACCGCCACCGCCGCCCGGGTCCTGCGCCAGCTCACCCACGACCCCCGCACCATCGCGCTGCTGATCCTCATCCCCTGCGTGATGCTCTTCCTGCTGCGCTACGTCTTCGACGGCAGCCCCCGCACCTTCGACAACATCGGCGCCTCCCTCCTCGGCATCTTCCCCCTGATCACGATGTTCCTGGTGACCTCCATCGCCACCCTGCGCGAACGCACCTCGGGCACCCTCGAACGCCTCCTCGCCATGCCGCTGGGCAAAGGCGACCTCATCGCCGGCTACGCCCTCGCCTTCGGCACCCTGGCGATCATCCAGTCCGCCCTGGCCACGGGCCTCGCGCTCTGGTTCCTCGACCTGGACGTCACCGGCAGCCCCTGGCTCCTCCTCCTGGTGGCCCTCCTCGACGCCCTCCTCGGCACCGCCCTCGGCCTCTTCGTCTCGGCCTTCGCGGCCTCGGAGTTCCAGGCGGTCCAGTTCATGCCGGCGGTGATCTTTCCCCAGCTGCTCCTGTGCGGCCTGTTCGCCCCGCGCGACACCATGCACCCGGCCCTGGAGGCCGTCTCCGACGTCCTCCCCATGTCCTACGCCGTCGACGGCATGAACGAGGTCCTCCGCCACACGGACATGACCGCCACGTTCGTCCAGGACGCCCTGATCGTCGCGGGCTGCGCACTCCTGGTCCTGATCCTGGGCGCGGCAACCCTCAGGCGCCGCACGGCATAAGCCGACCCGGCGCGACATCCCGCCCAGCGGACACCCGAGCCGTCGCCCACTCCCCGGTGCGAGGATGGACCCCGGACGACGCACCCCTTCGGAGGCACCCCGCGCCATGACCCAGAAAGTCGCAGTCCTCGGCACCGGCAAGATCGGCGAAGCCCTGCTCAGCGGAATGATCCGCGCCGGCTGGAACCCGTCCGACCTCCTGGTCACCGCCCGCCGCCGGGAACGAGCCGAGGAACTCCGCAGCCGCTACGGCGTCACCCCGGTCACCAACCCCGAGGCCGCCAAGACCGCCGACACCCTGATCCTCACGGTCAAGCCGCAGGACATGGGCACCCTCCTCGACGAGCTCGCCCCGCACGTCCCCGCCGACCGCCTGGTCATCAGCGGCGCCGCCGGCATCCCCACGGCCTACTTCGAGGAGCGCCTCGCCCCCGACACCCCGGTCGTCCGCGTCATGACGAACACCCCCGCCCTCGTCGACGAGGCGATGTCCGTCATCTCCGCCGGAACCCACGCCACCGCCGGCCACCTCGCCCACACCGAGGAGATCTTCGGCGCCGTCGGCAAGACGCTCCGCGTCCCGGAGTCCCAGCAGGACGCCTGCACCGCCCTCTCCGGCTCCGGCCCGGCCTACTTCTTCTACCTGGTCGAGGCCATGACCGACGCCGGCATCCTCCTCGGCCTGCCCCGCGACAAGGCCCACGACCTCATCGTCCAGTCCGCCATCGGCGCCGCGACGATGCTCCGCGACAGCGGCGAACACCCGGTCAAGCTCCGCGAGAACGTCACGTCGCCGGCCGGCACCACGATCAACGCCATCCGCGAACTCGAGAACCACGGCGTACGGGCCGCCCTCATCGCCGCCCTCGAAGCCGCCCGCGACCGCAGCCGCGCCCTGGCCTCGGGCAACAGCAGCTGACCACCGGGGGCGGGCCCGACACCCGCCCCCGCAGCCGCCTCACCTCACACCGTCACCACGGCCCCGGCACCCGCCGTCTCCGCCTCCGCCACGGCCGGCAACAACCCGATCGCCCGGTACGCGGCATCCACCGTCGGCCGTGCCATCCCCCGAGCCCGCTCCGCCCCGGCCCGCAGCACCCCCTCCACATGGCCGGGATCGGCGCACAACTCCTTGTGCCTCGCCTGCAACGGCCGGAGCACCTCGACCACAGCCTCGGCGGTGTCCTTCTTCAACGCCCCGTACGACGTGTACGCACCACTCAGCGCCTCGGGCTCGCCACCCGTGCACGCCGCGAGGATGTCCAGCAGGTTGGCGAGCCCCGGCCGGGTCTCCCGGTCGTTCACGACCTCCCGCCCGCTGTCGGTCACCGCCCGCATGACCTTCTTGCGCACCACGTCCGGCTCGTCCAGCAGATAGACGATCCCCGGTCCGACGTCATCGCTCTTGCCCATCTTCGACGCCGGATCCTGCAGGTTCATCACCCGCGCCGCCACCCCCGGCCGGGTGGCCCGCGGCACCACGAACGTATGCCCGTACCGCTGGTTGAACCGCACGGCGAGATCCCGGGCGAGCTCCACATGCTGGCGCTGATCGTCCCCGACCGGCACCTCACCGGCCCCGTACGCCAGGATGTCCGCGGCCATCAGCACGGGATAGGTCAGCAGCGACAGCCGCACACTCCCGCCCCGCTGCCGCTCCCGCGCGGCCTTCTCCTTGTACTGGATCATCCGCCGCATCTCCCCGTCGGTGGCCACGCACTCCAGCACGTAGGAGAGCCGGGCGTGCTCGTCCACATGGCTCTGCACGAACACCGTGCAGAGCTCCGGATCCAGCCCGGCCGCCAGCAGCAGCGTCGCCGACTGCCGGCTCAGCCTGCGCACCCGCGCGGGATCGTGGTCCACGGTCAGGGCATGCAGATCGACGACGCAGAACAGGGCGTCGGCCTCGTGCTGGTCGACCGCGGCCCACCGCCGCATGGCCCCCAGGTAGTTCCCCAGCGTCAGATGCCCCGTCGGCTTGACCCCGCTGAAGACCCGTGTCATCTCTCCACCTCCTGGTCGGGACCGCCGCCCTGGGCGGCCGCCCCTCCGTGGATCCGGGAGGGAGAAACGAAAACGGCCGCCGAAGCGGCGGCCGTCGAGTGCATATGTGAGCACGGCCGCCGTCAGGCGGCCCACCACAGCTGGGTGCACGTACGCGTTGTCATGAGACCCAGGCTACGTCGCCGCAGTGCCGTCCGCCCCTGGGTTGACACGTCCTACCCCCATCCGTAGTGTTCTCCGAGTTGCCCGACGTGAGCGCCGACTCCGGTCGGTCCCCGGGCAGCCAATCCGCAAGTACCAACCACTATTCGACGCACAGCACGTCTGTCGTCGTTTCATTGGTATGTGTATTTACGGAATGAGGAATCCATGTTCGAAAGGACGAGGACCCCGATTCGCTCGGGAGCCGGGGAATCCGCTAAAGTCTCACTCGTCGGAACGGCCCAACAGCCGCGAAGACAAACCCCGCTGACCGGGGATCAGGCCCGAAAGGATCTGATAGAGTCGGAACCGCCGGAAAGGGAAACGCGAAAGCGGGAACCTGGAAAGCACCGAGGAAATCGGATCGGAAAGATCTGATAGAGTCGGAAACGCAAGACCGAAGGGAAGCCCGGAGGAAAGCCCGAGAGGGTGAGTACAAAGGAAGCGACCGTTCCTTGAGAACTCAACAGCGTGCCAAAAGTCAACGCCAGATATGTTGATACCCCGTCCATCGGATCACCGA
>NZ_JAIGQA010000301.1:0-5114 GCF_019733245.1 Streptomyces sp. WAC04114 | reverse complement strand
CGGTGCGGAACGTGCCGTGGGGCTGCTCGGGGGTGCCCTCCGAACGCGGGAAGAACTCGTACCACGAGCCGTACAGGGCCCGCTCCCGCTCCACCAGCAGCGGCAGCGGCTCACTGCTGGTGACCAGATCCCGCAGCGGGTGCCGCTCCAGGACCGCGTCCACCTCCGGCGTCAGCGCCGCCGCCAGACGAGACGCCGCGGGGCGGTCCTCGTCCCGCAGGGCGTCGACGGCGGTGAGGATCACGTCGCGCAGTCCCTCCTCCTCGGGCACGCCCGCGGCAGCCCGCTCGTACAGACGCGCGCCCTCCTCCAGGACGACGTCCGTGTCCATGCCCGCCGGGATCTTGATCTCGGCGTGGTGGCGCCAGGTAGCGACCGGGTCCCCCCATGCCTCGACGGTGAACGTCCACGGACCGGGTTCCCCGGCGGTGACCGTCGCACCCCACCGGTCCGTCCCCGGGGCGAGCTCGCGCATCGGCGTCCACGGGCCGGGACGGCCCACGGGATCCTTCAGCACGACATTGGCGGCCACCGCGTCGTGCCCCTCCCGGAACACGGTCGCCGAGATCTCGAAGGTCTCGCCCGTGACGGCCTTGGCCGGCCGGCGACCCCGCTGGACCACCGGTCGGACATCCAGTACGGGTATGCGTCCCACGGCGGTCGCGTCGTGACCGGGTGGTGGCGAGGCCGCGGGGCCGGCGGCCGGGCGCGCGGGGCGTGCTTCGCCGGCGGGTGCGCGCGCCCCGGTGGTGCGGCGGTTGGGGGGTGCTGGTGAAGGGTGCTTGGCGGGCATGACCGCTCCTGTCCGCGTCAACGTGGGTAGGCGGATGTATGTGGGGAGGTGGGTCCTGCGTGGTGCTCCTGAGAGGGGTACCCGCAGGAGCCTTCCCACCCTATTCGGGTGGGCAATCCGGCACTTTGTTAACTACTCACGCGTATGTCGACACACAAGACCGGCCTCGTCCGCGACGGACGAGGCCGGCCCCCTGGCTCGGCTGCTCCTTCGCCCTACGCGCGCGGCACCCGCAGTAACTTGTCCGGGGAACCGGTACCCCGGCCGGAGACCTTCCCGGCCGCCGCCGTGGTGGTCAGGACCGCCCCGACCTGGGCCGGAGTCGCTTTCGGATGATCGGCCAAATAAAGCGCGGCCGCTCCCGCCGCGTGCGGGGACGCCATCGACGTACCCGAAAAGGTGGCCCGTGCCGTGTCGCTCGCGGCTGACGCGGAGGTGATCGAGACGCCCGGGGCGAACAGATCGAGGGCCGGACCGTCGTTGGAGAAGGCCGGTTTCTTATCCCCGCGGTCGGTCGCGCCGACCGTGACGGCCTGCTCGACGCCGCCCGGGGAGTACAGGCCGGCGGGCCTGCCGTCGTTGCCCGCGGCGACCGTGTAGGTGACGCCGGAGGCGATGGAGGCGCGCACGGCGGCGTCCAGCCGGTCGTTGCGCGGGCCGCCCAGGCTGAGGTTGGCGACCGCGGGCTTCCGCGCGTGCCGGGTCACCCAGTCGATCCCGGCGATCACCCGGGCCGTGGTGCCCCCGCCCGCGGCGTCGAGGACCCGCACGGAGACGATCCGGGCCCGCTTCGCGACGCCGAAGGACGTCCCGGCCACCGTGCCGGCGACGTGCGTGCCGTGGCCGTTGGCGTCCGAGGCGACCCGGTCGTTCCCCACGAAGTCCCAGCCGTGGCCCGCCCGGCCGGCGAAGTCCTCGTGGCTGGTGCGGACGCCGGTGTCGATCAGGTACACCGTCACCCCCGCGCCGGCCGACCGGGGCCAGGTGTAGCTCCGGTCCAGCGGCGGCCTGTGCTGGTCGATCCGGTCGAGCCCCCAGGACGGCGGGTTCTTCTGGATACCGTCGAGCCGCACGCGGGTGTCCTGGACGACCGAGGCGACCCGGGGGTCGGCGGCCAGTCGCGCGGCCTGTCTCCCGCCCGCCCGCACCGCGTAGCCGTTCAGGACCGTGCCGTAGGTATGGCTGATTGTCACCCCGTACTTTTCGGCGAGACCCTTTCCGGCCGCGGACCGCGCCTGCGTGCCCTCCTTCAGTGTCACCAGGTAACTTCCGTGCACGGAGCCGGGTGATCCGGCGCCGAGTATCCGCCCCTCCGGTACGGCGTGCGCGGGCAGGGTGGTGGCCGAAAACGCCACGGCGCAGATCGCCGCCGTCAGGCCCCCCGCCCGGCGCAGACGCCGCTCGCGCGTCCGAGCCATGGTCCGAGTTCCCCTCCTCGACTCGGCGTACGGCTGCCGCGCGCAGCCGCCTGCGGCGGGCGCGGGCCGGTACGCCAGAGGCAGCCTCTCGTGGTGTGTGAAGCACCACAAGGACGCCTATGGGTGCGGAATCGGCCATATCCGCGGATGGTGCTGTTCAGGCCGATCGAGGGGCGAGTGGCGGAGCCTCAGCGGCGCGGGCGCCGACGCCGGTACTGTCATAGGAGACGTCGTCGAAGCCCTGCGAAATCCAGCGAACGCGCCGAGGTGGAACCCGTGAAGGCGATCCGTCGATTCACCGTCCGACCCGTTCTCCCCGAACCCCTCCGGCCGCTCAGCGATCTGGCCCGCAACCTGCGCTGGTCGTGGCACGCGGAGACCCGTGAGCTGTTCCAGTCGGTCGACCCCGAGCGGTGGGCCGCCTCGGGCGGCGACCCCGTCCGGCTGCTCGGCAGCGTGCCGCCCACGCGGCTGGCGGAGCTCGCCGGGGACCGCCCGTTCCTGCGTCGTCTCGCCGCGGTCGCGGGCGACCTGCACGACTACACGACCGGCGAGCGCTGGTACCAGACCCAGCCCGATGAACTGCCCGCCGCGATCGCCTACTTCTCACCCGAGTTCGGCATCACGGCAGCCCTGCCCCAGTACTCCGGCGGCCTCGGCATCCTGGCCGGCGACCACCTCAAGGCGGCCAGCGACCTCGGCGTCCCGCTGATCGGCGTCGGCCTGCTCTACCGGCACGGCTACTTCCGCCAGACCCTGTCCCGCGACGGCTGGCAGCAGGAGCACTACCCGGTCCTCGACCCCAACGAGCTGCCCGTCGTCCAGCTGGAGGAGCCCGACGGCACACCCGCCCAGGTCGCCCTCGCCCTGCCCGGCGGCAGGCAACTGCACGCCCGGATCTGGCTCGCGCAGGTCGGCCGGGTCCCGCTGCTGATGCTGGACTCCGACGTCGAGGAGAACGACCTCGGCGAGCGCGGCGTGACCGACCGGCTCTACGGCGGCGGCAGCGAGCACCGGCTGCTCCAGGAGATGCTCCTCGGCATAGGAGGTGTCCGGGCGGTACGGACGTACTGCCGGCTGACCGGCCACCCCGAGCCGGAGGTGTTCCACACCAACGAGGGGCACGCCGGGTTCCTCGGCCTGGAGCGCATCGCCGAACTCTGCGCCGACGGGCTGGACTTCGACTCCGCGCTGGAGTCGGTCCGCGCCGGAACCGTCTTCACCACCCACACGCCCGTCCCGGCCGGCATCGACCGCTTCGACCGCGAGCTGGTCGCCCGCCACTTCGGCCCCGACGCCGAACTGCCCCGCATCGACGTCGACCGCATCCTGCGGCTCGGCATGGAGACCTACCCCGGCGGGGAGCCCAACCTCTTCAACATGGCCGTGATGGGCCTGCGCCTGGCCCAGCGCGCCAACGGCGTCTCCCTGCTGCACGGCAACGTCAGCCGGGAGATGTTCGCCGGCCTGTGGCCCGGCTTCGACGCCGACGAGGTGCCGATCACGTCCGTGACCAACGGGGTGCACGCGCCCACCTGGGTCGCCCCCGAGGTGTTCCGGCTCGGCGCCCGCCAGATCGGCGCGCAGCGGGCCGAGGACGCGCTGACCGTCGGCGGCTCGGACCGCTGGGACACCGTGGCCGACATCCCCGACCAGGACATCTTCGACCTCCGGCGGGTGCTGCGCGAGCAGCTCGTGACCGAGGTGCGCGAGCGGCTGCGGGCCTCCTGGCGGCAGCGCGGCGCGCACACGGCCGAGCTGGGCTGGATCGACGGTGTCCTCGACCCGGACGTCCTCACCATCGGCTTCGCCCGGCGCGTCCCGTCGTACAAGCGCCTGACCCTGATGCTGCGCGACCGCGACCGGCTGATGGACCTGCTGCTGCACCCCGAGCGGCCGGTCCAGATCGTCGTGGCGGGCAAGGCGCACCCCGCGGACGACGGCGGGAAGCGGCTGGTGCAGGAACTGGTGCGGTTCGCGGACGACCCGCGGGTGCGGCACCGGATCGTGTTCCTGCCCGACTACGGCATGGCGATGGCGCAGAAGCTGTACCCCGGCTGCGACATCTGGCTGAACAACCCGCTCCGGCCGCTGGAGGCCTGCGGTACGTCCGGGATGAAGGCCGCGCTCAACGGCTGTCTCAACCTGTCCGTCCTCGACGGCTGGTGGGACGAATGGTTCCAGCCCGACTTCGGCTGGGCCATCCCGACGGCGGACGGCGTGGGGACGGATCCCGACCATCGCGACGACATAGAGGCCGCGGCGCTGTACGACCTGCTGGAACAGCGGGTGACGCCCCGCTTCTACGAGCGCGGGCGCAGCGGGCTGCCCGACCGGTGGATCGAGATGGTCCGGCACACGCTGAGCCTGCTCGGGCCGAAGGTGCTGGCGGGGCGGATGGTCCGCGAGTACGTCGAGCGGCTCTACGCGCCGGCGGCGCTCGCCCACCGCTCGCTCGTGCCGGACTCGGCGCGGGAGCTCGCCGAGTGGAAGGGGCGGGTGCGGGCGGCCTGGCCGGAGGTCACGGTCGACCATGTGGAGACGTCCGCGGTGGCCGCGCTGGCGGAGCTCGGTACGACGCTGGGGCTTCGGGTGCGGGTCGGGCTCGGTCAGCTAGGGCCGGACGACGTGGAGGTGCAGGTCGTCTCGGGGCGGGTGGACGAGGAGGACCGGATCGGTGACGCGACGGTGGTTCCCCTGAAGCCGGTGGGCTCCCCCGATCAGGAGGGGCGCTGGGTCTATGAGGGGCCCTTGTCGCTGGATCGCACCGGGCCTTTCGGGTATACGGTGCGGATCCTTCCGGCGCATCGGCTCATGGCTTCCAGCGCGGAGTTGGGCTTGGTCGCAGGGCCTTCCGAGGAGTTGGTGGAGGCGGCGGGGCTTTTGATGCGCTGAGTGTCGGC
>NZ_JAIGQA010000300.1:0-5124 GCF_019733245.1 Streptomyces sp. WAC04114 | reverse complement strand
CCCACCCATGGCCCCGGCCTCCGTCTCCAGCGCAGGCCGGGCCCGCAGCCGTGGCATCCCCAGTCGCCCGGGCCGCATGGTGCGGACGGCGACGACGCGAAGGTGCCGATCGAGATAGGCGACGTCGGTCGCCATGCGCATCCGAAGGGTGTGCACGCTGTTGGCGGGGGAGAGCAGGATCGCCCCGTCGAGGGAGTCCCGCCCCAACAGCCTCTTGGTCCGGGCCCGGTAGGAGGTGGCGATCTCCAGCGGCACCCGGACGGACGCCTCCCCATCATCCCCGTGCACGACCAGCTCCCCACGCCCGTCCTGCCAACGCCGCCCCATCCGGGCCCCCTGCGACCGTGCCGCATGCCAGCGGCTCGCCTCCGAAACCCTCGCCCACAGCTTCACCCTCCCCGCGGCCCCGCAGAGCCCGTTCATCGCACGCGCCGCAACCAGAACGGTCCACGCCCTCGACGACGTGACGGACGCGGCGGTCCAGGTGGTGAGTGAACTGGCGGCCTGCGCCTGCAGTTTCACCCCCGCCGCCGAGGTCTACGTGTCGCTCCGCTACCGGGACGGCGACCTGCGCGTGATCCTCTACGACGGCCATCCCCGCCACCTCAACCCTCGCCTTGCCGCGCTCTGCGAGTCCCGTCGCCGAGCCGCCCTGCGGGTCCTGTCCTGCGTGGTGAAGTCATGCTGCGGTGACTGGGGATTCGGCGAGACCCGCGAACCGGGCGGCGGCACCCGGATGTGGGCGGTGCTGCCGAGGGAAGGCGCGAGGTCGTACCTGTACGGCTGACTCGTTCTACGCCGCCGCAGAGGGCGAGCAGGCGCGGAGGCACGTCGCTGCCGAGCCTTGGATCGTGGTGCCCGTGTCAGTCGCAACGGGCCCACGCCTCCGAGGAATTGGGCCTGGGGTTGGGTCCGTGGGCCCAGGTGGCTTGATGTGACCGAACGTTACGCTCTGGACCTGGATCGACGATGGGGATCGAGGTCATCCGGAGCAGCCGGACGCGGCAGCGGCTGCTCGTTCACCGGCCCACGGAACCACGGAGCTGGGGCTGTACGACGTACGTGAGCGGGCCCCCGGGGCGGACACCGTCACGACTCGACGCACAGGGCTCCGCAGCCGTAACCGCCTTCGCACCGTCTCCTGGGGGCGCGCGCCCGTCCGGGGGCCCGTTCGGCCCTCCATCCCCTGACCCGTCCTCCTGCTCAACGAGTTGAGGAGTGGCATGTCTGCGTTCGGGGGCGTTCCGGTGTTCGGGGGCGATGGGTGGTCGTCGACGGGGAGTGGGCGGCGCCGGGAGCTGCCTGGCGCGCTGTCGGTCGCGTTGGTGCTCGTCCACACGCTGTTCGCGTTCACGGTGCTGGGCGGTATCGGTCTGCTGCTGACTGCGGCGTCGCTGGACGCCGTGGACGGTCGGCTGCTGGCGCAGATGGCGTTCGCGGCGGCGCCGGGCACGATCGGGTGGGTGCTCGCGCGCAGGTCCTGGTCAGGCGGCGTGTGGGTGTGGCGTGGCCTGCTCGCCCTGCAAGCGTGGCTGATCGTCGCTGCTCTGGGCAACGCCGTAGATGGTTCGGGGCGGGGCTTCACGCAGCTCTTCCTGCCCATCCTGATCGTCGTGTTCCTGGTCCGTCGGGAGAGCCGGGAGTGGTTCCGGCTGCCGGATGCGGAGCGAGCGGAGCGTCGCCCGTTCTCGATGGCGCGGATGATCCGCTGGCGCCGGGACGAGGGCCAGACGGCGGTGGAGTACGCGGGGCTGGTGGCCGTGGTCGCGGCGATCATCGCAGCGCTGGTGGTCAGCGGGCTGGGGACGCAGATCTTCACCGGCCTTCAGTCGGCGGTGTGCAAGGTCACCGGTACGGCGTGCCCGGCGGCGGGAAGCGGCGGCGAGGAGGTTCAGGCCGGGGACGGCGCGGACGGTGCGGACGGGACCGACGGTGGGGGGCCAGACGGCTCCGGGCCGGCCGGCCAGCACCAGGAGGGCCGGGGCCAGGAGGGCCATGGCCAGGGTGGTCCGGGCGACGGTGATCAGGGCGACGGCGGCCAGGGTGACGAGGACGGTGGAGCCGGTGACGGCGGCACCGGGAGCGGCGGCACCGGCGGAACCGGGCCCGGCGGAGCCGACTCCGGAGGTCAGGACTCCGGCGGATCCGGCTCGGGTGGCCGGACCGGCGGGAGCAGCGGAGGGGACGGCTCTGCCTCGCAGGGCGGCGATGGCGGATCCGGAGGTGTCACCAGCGGTGTTTCCGGCGAAGACACCGGCGCTTCCTACACCGAGGAGACCGACGAGGAGAAGGACGACGCGGCAGAGGACGAGCCGGGTTGGGAGGAGGACGAGCAGGCCGCCGAGGACGGCGGTGACGAAGGCGGCGACGAGGGCTGCACCTCCGGCTTCGGGGCCTTTTTCGGCTGTGTGGGGGACCAGTTCAAGCAGGTGGGGCAGGGCCTCTTCGTCGACGGCATCTGGGGTGACGTCACGGGCATCTGGGACACGGTCACCGATCCGGGCAAGGCGTGGGAAGGCCTGAAGGACTACGGCAGCTCGCTGGGCGATCAGTGGTCCGAGGACGCCAAGGACGCGTCAGAAAAGTGGGGGAACGGCGACTACTTCGACGCGCTCACCGACTGGGGCGGCGCGTCGTGGAACACGGGCGTCACGGTCCTGGACGACATGTTCGTGGGCGACGAGGTCCGCGACCAGTGGAACAACGGCGAGAAGACCCGTGCGGCCACGAACGTCGTCTGGAACGTCGGCTCGCTCTTCATCCCCGGCTACGGCGAAGCCAAGGTCGTTCAGAAACTCGGCAAGCTGGGCAAGCTCGGCAAGCTCACCGAGAACGCCGCGGAAGCGGCGGCGGACGCCAAGAAGGCGGCCAGAGCCGGCGACGTCGACGCCGCCGAGAAGGCGGCGAAGGAGGCCGATGAGGCGGCCGACGCGGCCGAGGAGAGGGCGAGGCAGTCCGGCTGCACCCTCACCTCCGCTCCCGGCCGCCGTGTCCCCTACGGCGGTGACGCCCCGGGCTTCACCGGGTCGGCAGGCAGCGGCACCACCGTCCTCGCCGCCGGAGGCTCCCGTTCCCCGTACGTCGTGCTGGCTGAGGGCGGCTGCGACGAAGAGGCGAAGAAGCAGGCCGAGGAAGCCCGCAAGCAGGCCGAGGAGGCTGAGAAGGCCGAGAAGGAGGCGAAGAAGGAGGAAAGCCGCAAGAAGGTCGCCAAGTGGAAGAAGCCGTCCTGGTACAACGACCTGAAGAACCCGCGGAAGGGCTCCAAGGATGGTGGCGACGGCCACTGGAAGGCCAAGAAGGCGGTGGCGTACTGGCCGAAGTCAGAGGTGTGGATGCGCTACCAGGAGCAGGTCTCCAAGGTGAAGCGCGGCAAGGAATACGCTGTCAAGGACCCGAAGACCGGCAGGGACGTCGACTTCGACGGGTGGGACTCGTCGCGGCAGACTTACGTCGAGGCGAAGTTCGGCTACAGCAACAAGGTGCGGGCGGACGGCACACTCGAACCCGCTCAAGCGGACAAGTTCATCGAGCAGGCGCGGCGGCAGCTGAGTGCGGCGAACGGGAAGCCGGTCGAGTGGAACTTCTCCAACAAGGCGGTGGCCGAGGCGGCGGAGGAGGCCTTCGACGACGCCGGTATCGGAGTGGTCGTCAAATACACGCCGTGGGAGAAGTGAAAGACGGGAGTGCGGATCATGAGTGCGGTGACGGTGGCTGTGCACTGGTGGGCCAGATCCGAGACGCCGCAGGAGCAGGCGGAACGCTGGCTGGTGCTCCTCGCCCGGCTGACGGAGCTGTCCGGTGGCGAGCTGACGGAGTGGCGCTGGGACGTCGACGGTGACAGCCCCGGCCCACTGGTGCCCCGGAGTGCGGGTGAGTTCGCGGCAGCGCTCCAGGCCGCGAACACGCATGACGACGTCGACGTCATCGGCTGGACGGCCCACGTGGTCGGACACCGGCAGGACGGTGGCCACGTCCAGGTGTGGATCTCGGCGGGCGGCACGGACGAGCACAGCCCGTTCTTCGTGATCGTGAAGCTCTTCCCCGGGCCCGGGGCGTCGGCCCCGCCGCTCGCGGAGCGTCTCGCCGAGACCCTCGCCGCGCTCGCGGGGGCCTGGGACCCCGACACCGGTCTTGCCTACGATCGTGAACTGTTCAAGACCGTCAAGGCGACCTACGGCCTGCCGGCCCCCGCCCCCCGCTGCGGCTGGTCGGTCTACCTCTCCGAGAATCGCGCCGCGCGCGTCCCCGGCGACTTCACGGCCCGACGGCTGCCCACCGAGCACGGCGGCCTCGTCCTGGACCTCGCGGCGAGCCCCGGCGAGACCCCGGCCACCGAAACGGTCCTTGCCGCGCACCGAGCCCTCGCTGAGAGCGGCGCCTTGGAACCCATGCCCGTACCCGCAACGGGCGCGAAGCTATGACGGTGAGGGCCGGCGAGCGGTTCGAGACCCCCCGGACCCTGTCGGGCAACGAGGCGCCGCTGACGACACCTGCCGTCGGCCCGGACAGCGGCTCCCCCATCGCCGGGCTGGAGGGCCGGCGATGAACGACGAAGCAGTGAACCCCTCGATGAGCGTGCAGCAACACCTCGCCCGGATCGGCGAACTCCTTGCCCGCCCCCTGACGGGGAGCGACGCGTACCACCTCGTCATCTTGCGCGAGAGCCGTGACTTCGCTCCGCCGAACGACGACTGGGACGAGCTCATGCGGACCAGCGAGGAGTTCGAGGGGGAGCTGATCGAGCTGGCGGCTGCCATGGACGCCCGATGGGGCCCGCACGCCAGCATGTCCATGGAGGGTTACGTCCACGCCTTCATGGATCCGGACGACAACGACCTACCGCCCTTCTTCCGGCACCTGTGCGAGAGCGGATACTTCGGCGACCTCCTGTACTGGCGCGTCGGCGACCGTCTGCTCGCCGCGAGCGTCGGCCATGAGGACAAGGAGGAGCCGGTCGTGCTGTACGCGGGGGTGACCGGTTCCTGGGAGGGATTCCCCGGGTCGGAGTGAGCGGCCCCGGGCAGGCGTATGGGCTGCTGCCGGCTGACCGCGGGTTCAACTGGCGCCGGTGCCGTCCGCCTGACTGCGCGTCACGACGACCTCCACCCGAGCCCCTTCCCGCAC